>JAGTQJ010000016.1:2029-10061 GCA_018396515.1 Candidatus Bathyarchaeota archaeon
GCCATTTTGAGGGGATTGAAGAATATGCCCATCTCCGGGGGGATGAAGATCCTCTACCTGGGTGTGGCCTCCGGGACAACCTGTTCCCACATCTCAGACATCGTCGGAGATGGAGGCCACATCTGGGGGGTCGACTTCGCACCCCGGCCTCTGAGAGACCTCATAGAGAAACTAGCATCCTATAGGAGGAATATCTCCCCAATCCTAGGAGATGCAAGGAACCCAGAGGCCTACTCGCCTCTGGTGCCCATCGTCGACCTGATCTACGCCGATGTGGCTCAGCCAGACCAGTCGAGGATCCTCCATAGGAATGCGGAGTTCTACCTCAAACCAAGCGGGTGGGCGTTATTGGCCATCAAATCTAGGAGCATAGACGTCACTAGGCCCCCGGAAGAGGTATATAAAGCGGAGATAGATGAGCTTGAGAGTAGAGGATTCGAAGTATTGGAGGTCGTTGAATTAGATCCCTATGAAAGGGATCACGCCATGGTTGTGGCCTCATTCCATAGCTAGTTTAGGATGCATCAAGAGCCTCTTGACCGTCTTCCAAGATCTCCTGATAAAGTGAGGTAGTTCTCCACCCTCCAACAGCGTTTTCTTAAGAAACTCTATAGTCTTTTTGTCGCTTGGGTATCCAGAGCCGAAGTCTCCATGGCTTCTCCTAAGCTCCTCTATAATTCTATCCCTTCTAACCTTGGCGAGGATAGAGGCAGCCGAGACGATGGGGTGAACCTTGTCGGCATTATGCTCACAGAATATCTGGGGCTTCCATCTCATGACCCTGAGGATCTGCTGGGCCAGCCTCGAGGTATCCACATCTGAAGAGTCGACATAGACCAGATCCGGTCTAAGCTCATCTATCACCCTTGCCATCGCCAAAGCCTCAAGATAGTTAAGCCTGCGCAGCTTCACTCCTCCCTCCACAACCCTGTCTATGGCGTGGGGAGGTATCTCGAAATATGCGCAACTCGAGGCTACGGCCTCGATCTCCCACCTCAGGCGTTCACGCTTCTTCGGGGAGAGGAGCTTCGAGTCCCTCACCCCCAGTAGCTTGAGACTCTCGACTCTATCCTCCTCCATCATCACCCCAGCCACTATAAGGGGGCCTATCACACAGCCTCTGCCCGCCTCATCCACTCCAGCTACAAGGATACTCAATACCCCTCCACCTCAGCGGAATCGCAACACCTGCGAGGCCAAGCTCAAGGGAAGCGCATCCCTATTCTCTCGGGAGACCCAGAAGAGGGCCCCGTATTTCCCGTAGAGGTCTGCATAGTCTCTGTGGACAACCGCTATTAGGGTCACTGGACCTGTGAGGAGTTCGATGATCCTCCTTCTAAACAGGTTTGAATAGAGCTCCATCCTACCTATCTCGTCGATGAAGACTACGTCGAACCTCTTCTCTGCGCCATTCAGGGCTGGCAGTGCTACCGACTCGAAGGCGGTGACATCCACCCCATACCTTCCAACCCTATGGATGGAGGGGATATCAACCCCTGCCATGATGGCCTCTCTGCCTGAGGCGAGGTCGACTACCTTGAATCCGATCCTCCTCCCCTTCTCGCGGAGCTCAGGGGTGGATATCCCTCCAACCCTCAACCCCTCCATACGTAGAAGACCCACACATCTCATAATGACCGTAGACTTGCCAGATCCAGGGGGGCCCGTAAGGAGGTACTTCCTCTTATCCAAGCTCCTCATCCATCATATCTAATTTTAGCTCTTTTAATAATTCCATGAAATTCTGGCCGATAAAGTTCGGGGTCGCTAGATGATGCCCTCCCTCCTAAGCTCCTCGAGTTCGGCTTCGGAGATGCCGAGGAGCTCGCAGTAAACCTCTTTGTTATGCTCGCCTAGTGCTGGTGCGGGTTTTCTCAGATCTCCCTCGGCCTCGAGGAATTTTATTGGGAATCCCGGCAGGGTTAAATCTCCGAGGCTCGGGCTATAAAGCTTCACAATCATCTCCCTAGCTAGGGCTTGTTCATTGGTTAAAACTTCCTCGAGGTTGAGGACTGGCGCCACCGGTATCCCAGCCCTCGAGAGGAGCTCCACCACCTCATCCCTGCTCCTCTCAGCCATCCATCCCGCTACGCCCTCCCATGTCAACTCATCAAGCCCAATGGCCTCCTTGAGCTTCTCCTCCATCCTACCAGGCGGTATGCTTATCATCACATATCCATCTCTGGTTCTATGACAGCCGGAGACCTGAATGTCATACATGGATAAGGCCTTCTTGAAGGTTGTTCCAGCCATCGTCCAGAACCCTATGCTCTGAAGCACCGCTATCATCGAGTCCATCTGGGCCACATCTATCCTGTCCCCACGCCCAGTCTTTGAGCGTTTTATGAGGGCTGAGAGGATGCCAGCCAGTGCTGTTAGGCCTGGAATGGTGTCGGCGATCGCCTCCGGGGCCAGGAGAGGGGGGCCATCTGGGTTTATGCTCTCCCTCATCAGCCACATATAGCCGCTCGCAGCCTGCGCTATCGCATCGAAGCTACGCCTCTTTGACCAAGGCCCCGTATGGCCGAAGCCGGAGATGGAGGCATATATTATTCCAGGGTTCAGAGCCCTAAGGGTCTCCCATCCAAGTCCAAGCTCCTCCATCGTTCCCGGGGAGAAGTTCTCTATGACGACATCGGCCTTCATTACCAACTCCTTGAAGATCTCCAAGCCCCTTGGTGTCTTCAGGTTCAGGGTTACCCCCTTCTTGTTCCTATTGAGGAAGGAGAAGTAGGGGCTTATACCCTTAACAAGGGGTGGGAAGGCCCTCGTCATCTCACCCCAAGGGGGCTCTATCTTCAAGACCTCGGCCCCCATCGCCGCTAGGTACAGGGTGCATATGGGCCCCGCGTGTGCGTGGGTGAGATCTAGAACCCTAATTCCCTCCAAGGGCTTCATTTCATTCTCCTTAAGAGATCGTGGTTTTATTAAAACCATCGCACCCTCAAAACGACTTACTATAAATAATCCATAATGGACAATTATAGTCATATAGTCAGAATTTGCATATGATTTTAAGCTCTATAATTAGAACGATAGATTATCCGACGTTTTTAGAATACTCTTTGCCCTACTTTTTGACCACCCATGTCCCATCTCAATGATTCCTTCGATGGACAGCAGATAGAGTTTAAGATCAATTCCCCCTCCATAGCCCCCCAGCCCTCCATCGGCCCTGATTATCCTATGGCACGGTATCACTATGGGTAATGGGTTGGCTCCAACCGCGTTTCCAACAGCCCTTACCGCTTTAGGCCTTCCGATTTCCTCGGCTATCCTACCGTATGATGAGAGCCTCCCAAAGGGAACCTTATAGATGGCCCTCCACACATCCTTTTGAAACTCTGTCCCATTGAGATCCAGTGGGATGTCGAAGATTACCTTATTCCCTCTAAAATACTCCTCAAGCAACCCTTCTATCTTGGTGAACCTCCTAGCATCCCTAATGGGCTTGGATGAGGTGATCTTCCTCAAATCAGCGAGGAATTGCTCCTCTGATGTGAGGAGATCTATCTTTAATAGGCCCTTCTCGGAGCCGGCCATCCAGATCTCCCCTATGGGGGAGAGCATCCCATCATAGTAAACCACTCCTTCCCGTAGAGGCCTCAACCCTTACCCTGATGAACAAACCTGTTTTTAGATTTAACTGTGCTGGTTTATAGAGAGCTTGCCTAAGGAGTTCATTTTAAGTTTCAGCCTTCTCGATTTTTTTGCGCTCAAAATCTATATAGACTAACATAAATTATATATATTCTGTAAAATAGATTTAAATATTCTTTCATGGATGTGAGTTGAAATACTTTGGAGGCGAGATATAAAACATCAATATTCATCATCTTATCGGCATATTTTTTCGTCTCCTCAATAGTTCTCATAAAGTCCTCAGCTGTAGCTTTAGGCAGATCCCTTGCGGAGGCCCTCTTCTTCCTCGTAAGGGACACAACAAGCGGGGTCTTCGTTGGCTGGTTGTCAACAGCTCTATTACATAGCAGTGGGGCCTTTGACTCCATAATAGTGGCCTTCGTATCCGCTGGGGTGATCCCCCTTAGATTGGCTGTGGCAGCGATACTAGGGGCTGAGGTTGGAACCACGGTTACACCCTTAACCATCTCTATACTGGGCTACATAAGGAGGAGGAGCCAGCTATCCGCCAGCTTTAACGTCTCCATGACCCATTTCCTCTATAACCTCTTGACCCTCATTTTATTCTACTTCTTGGAACTCTCCCTCGGAGTTTTCACAAGGATAGCTGAGGCTGGAAAGGGGATATTTGTTAAAGCCTCCTGGCTCAGCCTCATACCAGATCTTCTAGAATTGGTCACACCCTGGGTCGACCTCTTAATGGGTTTAATTCCCGGATGGCTGGGGATCATCTTTGGTTGCTTTATTCTCCTAGCTTCCCTGTGGGCCTTCGAGCACTATATGACCGCAACGTTCAACATGCCGAGATCATGGAACCTCATCAGGGCGACCTTTATGAAGCCTCTAAGGGCCTTCATCGCGGGATTCATCTTCACGATACTGGTTCCAAGCACCACGGTGATGGTATCCCTCCTCGTACCATTAGCCGCCAGCGGCGTCATCGGACCAGAGCATTATATCTTACCCTACATTCTGGGGGCAAACATAGGAACTGTTTTCGATGTTATGATGGCGGCCCTTGCCACTGGAGACCCAGCGGCATTAAGTGTCTGGCTAGTCCACCTCTCGAATAACTTGGTGGGCGCCCTTATCTTTCTCCCACTTATGAAGCCCTTCAGTGGACTGGTGAGACGGGTCTCGAACGAGATCTCCTCCTCCCCCTGGAGGTCCCTTCTATTCATAGGCACCTACCACCTCATCCCCATCCTCATAATCTCCTGTTATATCCTTCGAAGATGATAGGGGCCTCTCACTCAGGCTAAACACCTCATCGATTAGGCTTGGATATCTCCCTACGTCCTGGGACGAAGAACATTTACCGGGAGCTTGTTACTTCGAAGACGGTCTTTATGGCAGGAAATTGCTTAAGGGTGATAAAGCATTAATTTAAGCCTGATACCATTATCGAGCAGGCGGATATGTCTAGAAGGCTGTTTGGGTGGTTCGCCCCGAGGAGGGGTGAGAAGGTCCTTTCGATGGTTGAGGAGCACCTGGAGCTCACCAAGAGGGCTGTAAGCGACCTCTACAACATGGTTGAGAACGCGGCGCAGGGAAGAACCGAGGATGCCAAGGCCTTCTACGATAGCCTATCCCAGATGGAGATGAAGGCGGATGCCCTCAGGAGGGACATGGTCGAGGAGCTGAGCAGGAGCGAGATGTTTCCAGAGGAGAGGCAGGACCTGATGGAGCTGGTGAGAGCGGTGGACTGGGTGGCGGACTGGTCTAGGGAGGCGGGTAGGATCCTAAGCGTTATACCCTTCTCAAGGGCGCCTAGGGATTTGAAAATCGACGCCCAGAACATGTGTAGGGCGGATAACGACTGCGTATCGATCCTCTCCCGTTGCGTGAACACCCTGATGAAGAACTCCAAGGAGGCCCTAAACCTAGCCAATGAGGTCGAGGTCCTCGAGGAGGAGATAGATGAGCTCTATAGGGTGGCTAGGAACCACATAGCTACTCTGGAGTTTGAAGGTTTTACGACTGGCTCCCTCATACTCCTGAACATGTTCTTCGACGCCCTCGAAACCATTGCAGATTGGTGCGAAAACACAGCAGACATTGTGAGGGCTATCGCTGTACGGATAAAGTAGCATGTTTTCATTTAATTAGAAAAAGTTTAGGGCCTACTCTTCTACAGTTATCGCCTGGTTTGGACACGAGTTAACACATGAGAGGCACATGATGCAGTCTTCCATCCTCGTCGGCTTTGCCTTCTTGTCCCCACCATACTCAGGCATCTCTATAAGCTCATATACACTCATAGGGCAGACATCCACGCAGGTTCCACATCCCTGGCACTTATCCAGGTCCACGGTCACCATTGGCAACCTTAAGCACCCCTGTTAGGTCAGCTAAACTCTGTTTTCTCACACTTAAACCTTTTCAATTTACAATAAATATATACCCAAATCATCGAAAGATATAACTCTCCCATGGGATTTTCATTACTTCGATGATGCCTGAGATACCTCTTTGTGAAAGGTGCCTCTGTCCTATAGATGACTGTAGGTGTGTGTGTCCATACTGTGGAGAGTCCGCGGGTTGCATGTGCTGCGTCGGATATAACAGGGCCACAGGAGGATGAAGATAGGGGAGGCCTCAAGCAGATGGAATATGAGTGGGAGTTTAACTGGATGGCGGGGGGGCCTCAGGGGAGCGGCGTCGACACCGCTGCCGGGATATTCAGCAGGGCCTGCGGATATGGAGGCCTCCATATATATGGGAAGAGGGAGTATCACTCTAACATCAAGGGCCTCCACAGCTATTTCCATATCCGTGTATCACCTAGAGAGGTCCTGGCGAACTCGAGCGGTGTAGATCTCCTCGCGGCCTTCGACTCGGAGACTGTGGTGAGGCATTTCGACGAGGTCTCACCCGGGGGAGGCCTCATAGTTGATGAGAGGGAGACTCAGAAAAACATCTTCGAGATCCCAACCTTACCTAAGGAGTTTAAAGATGATTTAAAAATTAAGATCAAGAAACTGAAATTAGGAGATAATATATCAGATCTGTTAAAATATGTTGAGGGAAGAGGAGGAAAAGTGTTCATAGTGCCATATATGAGACTTTTAAGAGGTGTGGCAGATAAGTTAGGGATAGATAATCTACTCAGGGTGATGCCCATGCTCAACGTCCTCTCTATAGGGATATCCTTCTCGATCGTAAGGTATGATAAGATCCTCGTCGAAAGGGCTGTGAAAACTACTTTCTCGGATAGACCCAAGATAGCGGAGATGAACCTCCTTGCCCTCAGGGAGGCCTTCGATTATGCGGAGGAGGCCTTTCCCGAGGGCTTAGGCACAAGCCTGAGGGTTCTGAGTCCTTCTGAGGAGAGGATCTTGATACAGGGCCATCAGGCGATTGCACTCGGGAAGATATTCGGCGGATGCAGGTTTCAGACATACTACCCCATAACCCCGGCTGGGGATGAGAGCTGGTTCTTAGAGGCTCATGAGGTCTTCAAGACCAAGGGTGGCGAGGGCTCGATGCTAGTCCTACAGGCAGAGGATGAGCTAGCTGCCATAAATATGGCCAACGGGGCGGCCCTGGCGGGGGCTAGGGCCGCCACCTCGACCTCAGGCCCAGGGTTCTCCCTCATGGTTGAGGGGCTTGGGTGGGCTGGGAACAGCGAGGTCCCGGTGGTGATAACCTATTATCAGAGGGGTGGGCCATCCACAGGCCTCCCGACCCGCCACGGACAGGAGGACCTCAGGTTCTCTGTACATGCAGGGCATGGAGAGTTCGCCCGGATAGTGTTGGCCTCAGGGGACATAAGGGAGTGTTTCTACGATGCTGCAATGGCGTTTAACTATGCTGAAAGGTATCAAGTCCCCGTCATCCACCTCGTGGATAAGGCCCTCGCCGACAGCTATAAGACCTACGAGATCTTCGAGGCGGGGGGTTACAGGATCCAGAGGGGTAAAATCTTGGATGAGGTCAAACTCGGGGAAGAGTATAAGCGGTTCAAGATCGGTGATGATGCGATCTCACCAAGGGTATTTCTTGGAACTTTGGGAGGTGTCCACTGGTATACTGGAGATGAACACAACGAGTTTGGCCACATAACTGAGCATCCGAGGATGAGGGACTCCATGGTGGAGAAGAGAATGAGGAAGCTAGAGCTCATAGATAGGGAGATCCCATTAGAGGAGAAAATAAACTTCTACGGTGAAAGAGGGGCGGAGAACATCGTCGTCAGCTGGGGATCTCCTAAGGGGGCTATCCTGGAGGCCTTGAAGGCCTTGAATAGGGAGGGCCATAGCCTAGGTTTCCTCCAAGTGAGGATGATACATCCCCTCCCTTGGAAGGAGATAAGAGAGATCCTGAGAGATAGGGATAAGGTCATAGACGTGGAGATGAACTACTCTGGACAGCTCGGGGGGCATCATAA
>JAGTQJ010000016.1:10069-17112 GCA_018396515.1 Candidatus Bathyarchaeota archaeon
CGGGAATCCCCATGAGCTTCTTTATCCTGAAATACAACGGAAGGCCCATGACCTCCACAGAGGTTCAAGAAGCCCTCGGTGAGATCCTAGAGGGGAGGGCTCCTGAGAGGAGGGTTCTCACCTATGGCTCATGAATCATCAAGCTTCCGGACTGATGTCTTCATAGACTGGTGCCCGGGATGCGGGAACTTTGGAATCCTTATGGCCCTTCAGGGGGCGCTGGAGGATCTCGGTTTAGAGCCCCATCGGGTGGTATTGGTCTCTGGGATAGGATGCTCAGGTAAGACACCCCACTTCGTTAACGCCTACGGGGTTCACACCCTCCATGGGAGGCTCCTCCCCTACGCCATCGGAATAAAGCTCGCCAACCCTGATCTTGAGGTAATAGCCGTGGGGGGAGATGGGGACGGCCTTGGAATAGGTGCTGGGCATTTTTTGAGCGCCGGTAGGAGGAATGTGGATGTCACATACCTCCTCCATAACAACGGCGTCTATGGACTTACGAAGGGCCAAGCCTCGCCGACCCTCAGACTGGGGGTGAGAACCAAAAGCCTAGCGAGAGCCAACATCAACAATGCCTTGAACCCTGTAGCGACGGCTCTGATATCTGGATACACCTTCGTGGCGAGGGGATACGCCTTTGATTTCAGGCATCTAAAGGACTTGATCAAGAAGGGAATTAGGCATAGGGGAATGTCCCTCATCGAGATACTTCAACCATGCCCAACATACAACGACATAACAACTAAGGAATGGTATGGAGGTGAGGACAGGCGTGATCCCGAGACCGGCAGGCCCAGGCCAAGGATATACAAGCTTGAGGAGGAGGGCTTCGACCCAGAGGTAAGGGACCCCGATGAGGCCATGGAAAAACTGTTGAGGGCTCTCTCAAAATCCTATGAATGGGGGGACAGGATCCCGATAGGTGTCTTCTACAAGAACGAACAATCAACATATGAGGAAAGGATAGCAGAGAGGTTGCCCTCATATTTTGAGAGGCCGCCCGCCAGACAGAGGTTAAGCGATGAGAGGGGGGTTCCTCTCGTGGATCTGAGGAGTCTCCTGGAGGAATTCAGGGTATTTTAGCCGAGGTGAAAACCCTCCAAATCCTTCCGCATCTTCTCCTCCACACCCCCTCATCCAGCCTTTAATTTATTCCTTTATTTTTGAGAGTCCTTCATCCATTATTTTATAATGTGTATGGTTGTAATCTCTTAATCTCAATCTTATATGAGGAGGATCTATTCATGGCCTTGGAATTAAGAATTAAAGTGAGATTTATTGTTTATAGCCCCTTACGAGCCTCAGGAGGGCCTCTGCGGTGACCTCGGCCGCGATGCCACACACCCTTAGACAGCCCATATCCCCATGTCCTCCCGCCTCTAGGAAGGCGTCCCTCTCCGCCTTTTTCCTCAGGTCGAAGGATCTCCCGTAGATCTTTCTCTGTATCTCGCTGCAGAGGGTTGACCTCAAGGGGTCTTTGAAGCCGAACTCCCTCTCAAGCCTTAGCTGGAACTCCCTACATATCCCATCCGCCAGCTCCATAGCCCTCACATACTTCTCCGTCTCCTCCATCCTCTCCCTTCCGCAGACTAGTCCTAAAGCCATCAGGCCCCCTATGAGGGCCCCGCAGGTCTCCCCCCTTCTCGCAATGCCTCCGGAGAGGGCGGTGGCCGCCTTGAAGGACTCGAGGTCTCCTATTCCTAGGCCCTCCTGAAGGGCTAGGAGGACGCTCTGGGAGCACCCGCTGTAGCGGTCATTCTCGTGGGCTCTACGCCTGATCTCCCTCACCCTTTCATAATCGGTGGACATGATCCTCGTTTTAATTATTTCAAGCTTAAAAAACTAAGGTCTTAAGGTTTCAAATAATGGGGGCTCATCCTGGACAAGCCCTATGTCCTTGACTTCAATTTTTATGTTACTATGTTGGGGGGTTTCTCCCCCCTTGAGACCTTTATGATGCCTTCTGCAACCTCGAGGGCCATTCTCCTCATGGCCTCGGTGCTACTGGCCGCTAGATGGGGGGTGAGTATAACATTATCCATCTGGGTGAGGGGGCTTTCCAACCCCAAGGGCTCCGCCTCAAAGACATCAAGAGCTGCTCCGGAGATCCTTCCGGATCTCAGGGCCTCTATTAGGTCCTTCTCTACGAGGATCCCGCCTCTCGCTGTGTTTACAATATATGCGCCCTCCTTCATGAGGTCGAACTCGCTCTTTGAGATGAGGCCTCGGGTCTCTGAGGTTAAGGGGAGATGGATTGATATTATATCGCTTCCCTTAAGGAGGTCCTCAAGGCCGACCTTGCGGATCCCCAGCTCGGATTCTAGATCCCCTCTATCTTGGAGGTCATAGTATAGCATCCTCACCCCGAAGGAGCTTAGCCTTCGAGCTACAGCCGACCCTATTCTTCCGAGGCCGATTATCCCGACCGTCTTACCCATGAGCTCCGTTCCAATAAGGTCGGTATACTTGCGGTTCCACTGTCCACAGCGTACCGCTTTATCAGCTGGGACGATCCTCCTCATCAAGCTCAGCATAAGGGCTATGGTCATCTCCGCGACAGTCTCGGTTAGCGCTGTTGGGGTGTTGAATATCACTATATCCAGCTCCCTCGCAGCCTGGAGGTCTATATGGTCGACTCCCACGCCGTGCACCCCTATGGCCCTCAACCTCCTCGAGGCCGTCATGGCCTCCCTGGTTACCCTTAACCCTCCCCTAGTCACCAGGGCGTCCGCCTCAATCACCTCCCTCAATAGGTCCTCCTCTTCGGAGCCGGGTTGTAGGGATATCACGTTTAGGCCTTTCTCCTCCATCAACCTGACCCCGTCGGGATGGATTGGCTCCGTCACCAAGACGGTGAACTTCAATGCTCTCACCTGACCCAATTGTTCTCTGATTGATGATTGTCTTAAATGAATTTACGAGAGGCTTAACCCCTTAAACTTGGGGTGGTTCTTCTCGCCCTGGTCCTCTGAGGTTCATGTTTCAGGTCGGAGAGGACTCTATCGATCCTGTCGCATAGTTTGTCGAAGGCCGTCATGAGCTCCCAGTCAGCGGCCTCAGCCGTGAATTGCTCTGTGGGGCTAAGAATCCTAGCTCTTAACTCATATCTCTTCCTGCTCCCCTCCTCCTTGAAGCTCTTCACCCTTATCGAGATCTCGTTTATGTGAGGATGCATCTTCATGCCCCTCTTCACAGCCCTCCTAACCTTCTCCTCCACAACCCCTTTCTCGAAAAAGTCCTCCTCCGAGATCCCCACTATGTATACTGGTGGGTCTTCCTCCTCTATGATTCCGGCTAGGGGCGTCAAAAGCTCCCTCGGGGTCACAATCCCCAAGATGGCCCTCTCCTTGTCGACGATGATGCAGGCGCTCTTCCCCTGGCCTGTAAGGCCCCGGACGACTTCTAGAACTGAGGATTCGGGCTCTGCTGTTAGAGGATGTATATCCATTATCCCCCCAACCACCCCTGGGAACCTCCCAACCCTCTCCCCTATCCTCTCTCCCCTTGTGGGCCTTTGGATTGGGGTTATGAAGTGGTGCACTATGATCTCGGCCGTGACAATGCCCACCAACCTACCGTACTCGACTATAGGTATATGGCTGAACCCCCGTTCAAGCATTATCCTCCTCGCTAGGGAGATCCTCTCGTTCACATCCAGCGAGTCGACGGGCCTCCTCATCAACCCCTTCACCGGGAGCTCTTCAAGCTCCTCCGCGTCGGTAAGGGCGCCCATCACATCCACCTGGGAAACGCATCCGAGAATCTCCCCATTCTCGGCAACCGGCATGGCTCTTACATTGTTCCTTATCAACAACCTGGCAAACTCCGCCAGGGTGAGGGCTGGTGAGACGGAACCCGTGATCCTCCATACCCTGTCTATCTTGGTCTGCTCGGGCTGGTCGACTCCGAGGAGATCCCTCACAGTTACGAGCCCAATCTTTCCGTCCGACCTGACTACCGCTTCGTATCTTCCCGTCTCCTTCAACTCCCCGAGGACCTTGGAAGCCGGATCCTTAGTGGAGAAGACGGTTCTATGGGGGTGGATGAGCCCCCTTATCTCCGAAAATGCCAGCTCTCTTAAGGTCGCCATAGAATCTAAAAATATCTTTGTCTCAAAGGTTATATATCTTCATCATGATCGCCTGGGTTCCAAGATTTGGAAATGGCTTCAGACCAGGCAGCTGGCTGAAAGGGCATAGAGGACTGAGCTAACTTTTATTGAAGAATAAAAATTATGAGGCTTTTAGTTGAGAAAATGCTTAATCTTAATGATTTCCACACATCATAAACAAAAATTTAATGCTAAAAGTTATCTAAGGCTTACAATTGGGAGGGATCTAAATTTAATATTTGTAATAGTTATATTGGTATTAAGGGGTCTACTTTGGCCGATGAGACTCTCGATGAGCTGAGGCGTAGGAGGGAGGAGCTGAGGAGGATCGCTTTAGAGGCTTCGGAGAGCCAGCACAGGAGGGGCAAACTATCCGCGTGGGAGCGCGTGGAGAGGCTTCTCGATCCAGGAAGCTTCGTCGAGCTGGAGAGATTCATTGAGCATAGGGTTACATCCTTCGGCATGGAGGGCAGGAGGAGAAGTGGGGATGGTGTTGTCACGGGCTTCGGTTCCATCGACGGAAGGAGGGTCTTCGTCTACTCCCAGGACTTCAGCTTCATGGGTGGCTCCCTTGGTGAGATGCATGCGAAGAGGATCTGCCAAGTCCTCGACCTTGCCCTTGAGGTGGGAGCCCCGGTGATAGGTTTCCACGACTCCGGTGGAGCGAGGATCCAGGAGGGTGTCGCCTCCCTCGCAGGGTATGGGGAGATATTCATGAGGAATGTTGCAGCCTCTGGCGTCATCCCCCAGATAGCAGTGATAGCTGGGCCCACAGCCGGAGGAGCCACATACTCCCCAGCCCTGATGGACTTCATAATAATGGTCAGAGGGATAAGCACGATGTTCGTAACCGGCCCAAGGGTTGTCAAGGAGGTCACCGGAGAGGAGGTCGACGAGCAGGGCCTCGGTGGGGCTGACGTCCACTCCACCCTTAGCGGGGTCGCCTCCCTCGTCTTAGACTCTGAGGAGGCCTGCTTTACCGCAGTACGCCGCCTCCTAGGATATTTACCCCAGAATAACCTGGGGGACCCACCCATCTACGAGGCCGTGGAGCCTGAGGTTCCAAGCCTTGAGGGCATCATCCCAGAGGATCCAAGGAGGTCCTACGATGTGAGGGCCTTAATTTCTGGGGTCTTCGATGGGGGCAGCTTCTTCGAGATCCAGCCCGCATACGCTGAGAACGTGGTCGTCGGTTTCGCAAGGCTCATGGGGAGGAGTGTTGGTGTGATCGCCTCTCAGCCTAGGGTTATGGCTGGATGCATGAGCATAGACTCATCGGATAAGGTGGCTAGATTCGTGGCAACCTGCGACGCCTTCAACATACCGATAATAACCTTCCAGGATGTGCCCGGATACCTCCCTGGGCTTGACCAGGAGAGGGGTGGAATAATCCGGCATGGGGCGAAGGTCATATATGCCTACGCGGAGGCGACTGTCCCTAAGATAACCATAATCCTTAGGAAATCCTATGGCGGGGCATATATAGCGCTGGGGAGCAAACATCTGGGCGCTGATATTGTTTACGCCCTGCCCAGCGCCGAGATAGCGGTTTTAGGGGCTGAGGCCGCCGTCGAGATCCTCTATAGGCGTGAGCTTGCGGAAGACCCAAGTAGGAGGGGGGAGCTTGTAGACCGGTATAGGAGGGAGTTCTTGAACCCCTACCAGGCGGCTAGACTTGGATACATCGACGATGTCATAGAGCTGAACGAGATCAGGGAGAAGCTTATCGCCAGCCTCTCCGCCCTTAGCGGTAAGAGGGTTAGACGCTATCCAGGTAAGAAGCATGGGAATATGCCGGTGTGAAAAAAGGTAAAATCTTCTGGTTCTAGATCTCCCTTCCGATCCCCCTCTCCTTCGCTAGCTTGTATACCCTGAAGGCTGTTCCGACATCCTGTATGGCCAGGCCGGTGGCCTTGAATAGGGTGATCTCGTCTTCACTGGTTCTCCCCGTCTTCTTTCCAATCACGATCTCCCCTAGCTCTGCGTACACATCCTCCCTCCTGATGGCTCCCTCTCTAAGGGGTTCCGCGAAGTCTCCCACGACGAAGGCCTGGTCCCTGAAGTCTACAACTATCTTATCAGCCTTCTTCAAGACACTTGTGTCGAGTTCCCTCTTAGCCGAGGTGTCCGCGCCTATAGCTGAGATGTGGGCCCCCTCCATGATCATCTCCCCTGTGAGGAAGGGCTTGGTTGAGGGGGTGCAGGTTATGATGATATCTGAACCCTCCGCGGCCTCTTGAACCGAGTCAACAGGCCGGATATCGAAGCCTACCTCCCTAGACATCGAGTCCACAAATGCCTTCTTAGCTGCTGGATTGATGTCATAAACCTTCACAAGCTCTACATCTCTAACCTCCTTCAGGCCGAGGAGCTGAGATCGACCCTGAACCCCCAGCCCTATTATCCCAGCGGTCTTGGCGTCCCTCTTAGCGAGATATTTTATCCCAACGGCCCCTGCGGCCCCGGTCCTCATAGCGGTTATATAGGTTCCATCCATTATGGCCAGTGGCTCACCTTTAGAGGGGTCATTAAGGATTATCCTAGCTATAACGGCTGGCAGTTTGTGCTTTGTGGGATTCTCGGGGTGGACCGTAACCACCTTCAAGCCAGCTGCGTCGAGGGTCTTAATGTAGGCTGGCATAGCTATCATGACGCCGTTGTACTTCTCGAAGTGGAGGTATACCCTGGGGGGCATCTCTATGTTTCCAAGGCCCATCTCCCTGAAGCTTGACTCCACAGCGTCGATCGCCCCTTTCATGTCAAGGAGGGATCGAACCTCTTCCTGGGTGAGGTATAAGGTCATATTCACACCCCAATGATTATTGTTCAGGGAGCTTAAAACATTGTTGAATCATCCCCCATAAGGGTCAGAGCCCCTATAACAAGTACAAAACTTGCCTTGAAGGCCTAAACCCAGAACCAGAAGAAG
>JAGTQJ010000017.1:0-5679 GCA_018396515.1 Candidatus Bathyarchaeota archaeon
CCTCATAGGCGTGCTCGAAGACCCCCGACTTGTAATGCCTGGTGGGTAGGAAGCCCATGGCGTTGGCCATCATGAGTATCCTGGTGGTCCCCATCCTCCTCCTCGGCCAGTACTGTTCATGTCTGTAGATCTCCTCCTCAACCTCCTCCACGAGCCTCTCGAACCTGCCTGGTTCAGCCACCTCCACAGAGCCTGTCCCCCTCACCGCTAGGGCCTTTACGCCCTTTGAGGCCATCACAGTCCCCATGCCCGTCCTCGCCGCGGGCCTCATGAGGTTCACGTATATGCCTGCGTATTTGACCCCATTCTCGGCGGCCGGGCCCACAATCGCGGTCTGTATCCTTCTATCCCCTATCTCCCTCCTCAATGCCTCGTCGGCCTCGTAGACATCCTCTCCCAGGAGGTGGGATGCGTCCCTGAGCTCAACCTCATCATCGTCTATGAATATGTATACGGGCCTTTTACTCCTCCCCTCTATTATCACCTGGTCGTAGCCCGCGAACTTGAGCTCCGCCGAGAAGTGGCCTCCGGCATTGCTGTCGCCTAGGATACCCGTCAAGGGGGACTTGGCCGAGACGTTGAACCTCGAGGCCGTCGGGAACATGGTCCCCACGAGGGGGCCTGTCGAGAACATGAGCTTGTTCTCGGGGCTGAGGGGATCCACATGCCTTGGGACCTCGTCATACAACCTCTTCGAGTTCAGGCCCCTCCCTCCGAGGAAGTCCTTGGCCAGATCCCCCTCCAGCTCCTGGGTCCTGACCTCCTCCTTGGTTAGGTCTATCCTGAGGATCCTCCCAGCGTATCCATAGAATCTAGGCATAGACACCCCACCGCTCCATTAGCCTTTTCATGACCTCGATCGGCCCCTCATCCAACTCCTCCGTTTCTTCGTGGGAGAGGGCTCCAGTGGGGCATCTCTCCACGCATTTGGGTCTCCCACCGCAGAGGTCGCAGAATATGGGCTTAGAGGCCTCTCCCATCTTAAGAGCGGAGTGGGGGCAGATCTTCACGCAGGTCCCGCAGCCCGAGCAGGCCTCCTCATCCAGCCTCAAAGTTCCTTCGGGCGACCTGCTCAAGGCCTTATTAGGGCATGAATCAACGGGGGGACAGGATTCACAGAGGCGGCAGAAGATGGGATAGTCAAATCCAAGCCTGTCCTCTTTAATAACGGTTATTCGGGACAGGCTGGGCGAGAATCTCCCCTCATGGCTGAAGGAGCATACCATCTCGCAGAACCTACACCCCGCACAGCTCTCAGCCCTTACCAATAATCTTCTCAACAGATTCGCCTCACACCCATCCATTTAAGACATAGATATCGGAACATCTACCTTATTAATCAATTTCACATATCTTTAAAAGTTTATGCGGTTTATCTGTATTTAATTTTAACCTTTACTGGGATTCCATTTCTTACGCTTTCAGTTACTATGCAGAAGTCCTCGAAGATCCCTATGCATCTCTCCATCTCCTTCAGGTGGACCCCCTCCGTCATCGGGCTCAGCTCGACGTTCAGCTCCTTCACCCTCCACCTCCCCCTCTCATTTCTAGCTATTATACCCTCCACCGCAGCCTCAAGCTTGGAAACCTCCACCCTAGACCTCCTAAGGCAGTATAGGAGGCTTGCGCTCAGGCAGTTTCCAACGGCGGCCGCGAGGAGCATCGATGCATTTGGGCCAGATCCCTCTCCAAGAGGCTCAGGCTCGTCGAGATAGAGGCTTGGAACCCCCTCAAGGCCGAACTCTGCCCTGAACCTGAACCCCTTCTCAAGGCTCAGCTCAACCCTGAAGGGCTTCTCCTCAGACATCTTCTCTAATTCACCCTCCATGATGGATATAAAATGGTTGGTCTACTCGAAGAGCTTCTCATATCTCGAGTAGGGGTTGTATCCGTGTCTCCTCTTGTAGCGGGTCTCATACCCGAAGCCCCCTATCACCAGGAGGAGGGTGACCCCCATGAAGACCCAGATCATCCACTCAGAGCTCGTGTCATCAGAGGCGGTTATCATATAGATAAGGGCGAAGCAGATGCCCATGGAGAGGCATGCTCCAACGTACATCACCATCCAGATTAGACGCCCAGCCAAGAGAATATTCCTAGCCAGCTTCCCCCGCACTTTCAAGATCTACCTCAAGCATTTTAACCTTGCCCCGAAAGGCCAAGGGCTATCAGCATCTAAACGCTCATTTCTAGAGACGGTGGAACTCATCCGGCCTCTCCTTATCCCACAGGTGGAGATTATTGGAAAGGGTTAAGAGGGTTGACGGTGGTCCAATACATCGTGTTGGATGAGGAGGCTCTGCGTAGGATAGACCTTGAATACTGCCGTAGGTCTCTGGAGGAGATGGTCTCCATCCCCTCGGTGGTGGGTGGGGAGGGGGATCTGGCCGAGTATTTGAGGGGCAGCCTCGAGGCCCTCGGGATGGAGGCCCATCTCCAGGAGGTGGAGGCTGGGCGCTTCAACGTCGTAGCGGTCCACCGATATCCCAGGCCGGGCCCCATCCTAATGTATAACGGTCATATAGACACCGTCCCGGTGTGCGAGGGTTGGACCGTCGACCCCTTCAAGCCTGTTGTGAGAGGCTCTCATCTGTATGGATTGGGATCCTTGGACATGAAGGCAGGTATAGCATGCATCTTGACCCACCTCAAGGCGGTCATCGAGTCTGAGGCCCCCCTGAATGGGGTTCTAGCATTCACCGGGGTTGTGGATGAGGAGGGCCACTCTAAGGGGGCGAGGGCCCTACTGAAGACGGAGATGGCGAAGGCCGATGCCGTGGTCATAGGGGAGCCCTGGACAGGGATAGGGGAGAGGGCCATCCCTCTTGGCATAACGGGCAAGATCCTATACGAACTCACTGTGAAGGGGAGGGCGGCCCACGGCTTCTCCCCGCACCTCGGAGTGAACGCCGTCGAGGAGGCCGCCCGGATACTCGTAAACCTAGACAGGCTGGAGATGAGGAGCCACCCCAACTTCGGTAGGGGAAACCTATGCACATTGAAGATAGAGGGGGGATACACGGTCTACTCGGTCGTCGTCCCAGACAGATGCCGGGTCGAGGTGAATAGGCTTCTGGTCCCTGGAGAATCCACATCAACCGCAATCGAGGATATGAGGAGGCTCATAGCCTCCCTTGGCCTGAGGGCCGAGGTTGAGGTTGGGCTTAAGCCACCCTACTATGAGCCCTTCGAGATGGATAAGGATCTCCCGATGGTCAGGATATTCTCCGAGGCCTTCAGGGAGGTCTACGGAAGGCCTCCGGATTTCCAATATGCTAAGAGCATCACGGACGGCAATGTCTTCATGGGGGAGGGGGGAATCCCAACGATCCACTTCGGCCCAGGAGGAGGGGGGGCCCACCAGCCAGATGAGCATGTAGACCTGACCACTCTAAACTCAACCATTAAGGTCTACATAAAGACGACATTGAAGTTCCTAATGGGTATGCCGAGGCCTCGGCCCTGCAATGCTGATTACGGATTAAATGATCCGCATATCGTCTAAGATCGCCTCAATGGTAATGTTAAACCCTTGGAGCCCCTATCAATACCTGTATGAGAGAGGATCTAGAACTCCTAAAGGGCGCCCTGGATATCCATGTCCATGCGGGGCCGGATCTCTTCCCCAGGCTCCTAGACGCCTTTGAGGCAGCCGAGGCAGCCAGAGCCGCGGGTTTAAGGGGGATAGTCCTTAAGCATCACCATATCCCCACGGTTGACCGAGCATACCTCGCCTCTAGAGCCGTCAGGGGTGTGGAGATATACGGTGGTCTCACCTTGAACTACGCCATCGGGGGGCTCAACCCCTTCGCTGTGGATGCGGCCCTCAAACTAGGGGCTAGGGTCATCTGGATGCCGACGGTGGACGCGAGAAACCATAAGAGGTGCTTCGGGGAGCTCGGCAGGTACGGCTCGAGGCTTTCTTATGGGAGGCCCGGGTTCTACGAGGAGGCCGAGGGAATCTCCATCATGAGGGGTGGAGAGCTCGACCCAAGGCTGAGGCCTATACTGGACTCCATTGCAGAGGCCGACGCCGCCCTGGCCACCTCCCACCTCTCAGCCGAGGAGTCGAAGGTATTAGTGGAGGAGGCCCTGAGGAGGGGTGTTAGAAGGATAGTTGTGACCCACGTCGACTTCTCCACCTCGAACCTGAGCATCGAAGATCAGACTTGGATGGCCGAGAGGGGGGCCCTCCTCGAGCTCTGCTACTCCTCCATCTCCCCCGCCTGGCGCTGCTCCTCCATAGACCGCTCGGTGGAGACCATAAGGAGGGTTGGAGTCGAGAACTACATAATATCCAGTGATCTAGGCCAGGTTCACAACCCCCCTCCGCCTGAGGGGCTGAGGGTCTACATCAGCCTCCTATTGGAGCATGGATTTAGGGCCGAGGATATCAGGGTGATGGTCAAGGAGAATCCCGAGAGGCTTCTGGGGATAGGCCCCTAGATGGCACTGGTCGTTAGGGTCATTAAGCCTTCCTGACTTCTCCTGATGACCACCATCCTAAGCCAAGAAGGGTCCTCATCGGGATAGTCTACCCTGTAGTGGGCCCCCCTGCTCTCCCTCCTCTCGAGGGCTGACCTTATGATCATCTCCGCTGCCTTCAAGGCCATGGGGGCCTCCAAGGCCTCGAGCATCCTTCTACCGGAAAGGGCCTTAGGCCTATGCTGCTCTCCCATCATCCTTTCCACCTCTGCGAGGGCCTCCCTGAGGCCTTCCTCCCCCCTCACTATCCCCGCCTTCTCCCACATCACCTCCCTAAGCCTCCTCATAACATCCTCAGGATCCACTCCTCCCCCCTTTCTGATGCCCTCATATCTCTCTATCTCAGAGGAGGCCAAGGGCTTGACATCTATTCGAGCGGCGGTTCTCCCATGAGATGCTGCTGCGGCTCCAGCTCTAGCCCCGAAGACGATCGCCTCTGTGAGGGCGTTCCCCCCATGCCTGTTAGCCCCGTGGACGCCTCCTACAACTTCCCCAGCCGCGTATAGGCCGGGGATCCCCGTTGAACCATACTCGTCTATTACGACCCCGCCCATGCAGAAGTGGGATACTGGAGCCACCTTCAGGGGCCTCTCCCCCGCCCTGAGGGTCTCCGCGAAGAACCTATACGGCCCGGTTGAGAACCATCCCTCCTCCCCGCGGCGCCTTACCGCCTCCCTCGCATCTAGCAGGACAGCCCCCTCCACATCTCTCCCCTCTAGGATCTCTATCATGACCGCCCTTGAGAGGAGGTCCCTCGACTTTAGGGCGAGGGGCCTCGCCTTGACCCCGTGCTTCTTTGGTATCTCCTCGCCCAGGCTGTTTATGATATGCCCCTCCTCGGCCATATAGCCACCTATGAGGTATGGGGGGGCTCCCTCCTCCGCCAGGGCGATGGGGTAGAACTGGACGAACTCCATGTCCCTGAGCGTGGCGCCAACCTCAAAAGCCAGGGTGTAGCCATCGCCCGTGGTTCTAACCGGGCAGTCAGTCCGCTTGTAGAGGGCCCCCGCCCCCCCGGTCGCCAGGATCACTGCTCCTGAGGAGAAGACTACGGGCCTGTCTCCTTGGATGTCGTAGCCGACCGCCCCCACGACCCCGCCCTCATCCCTAAGTAGCCTTGTTATTATTACGCCGTCAAGGAATCTTATCCCCTTAGATCCTGCGTACTCTTTGAGGGGGATTGTGAGGCCCAAT
>JAGTQJ010000017.1:5749-16277 GCA_018396515.1 Candidatus Bathyarchaeota archaeon
TGAGTTCAAGTAGGCGCTCCTCCCCCTCCTTGGCCATGACCTCCACAAGCCTGCGGTTATTGATCTCCTTCCCCACCTCCATCGTGTCCCTGATGTACTCCTCCACGGTTAGGCCTCCGATTGGTGCTCTGAATCCCCCTCCACTCACGGCGGTGGAGTTGTTCATCCCAGCGGGTGCCTTAGAGGCCACGACGACGGAGGCGCCTAGGGCCTCAGCCTCTATCGCCGCCCTAAGGCCGGCTCCTCCAGAGCCTATGACGAGCACATCTGACTCCACGTCGAGGATCATGAACAATCATCATCCTAGTTATCTGGGATTTATATTAACGCGTCTGATGACCTTCCCCCATCATCATATCTGGATCTCAGGTTTGATGACATCTCATCGAGATGTCATATAGCTGAGGCTTCTCTGAGGCGCTCTATCTCCTCATCTGTGTAGCCAGCGATCTCCTTCAGGACCTCCTCGGTATGCTCTCCAAGCTTGGGGGGTGGGGATCCAATGATGCATGGGGTCTCGGAGAGCTTTATCGGTGGGCCTATCTGCTTTATTCTCCCCGCCTCAGGGTGCTCCATCTCTATCAGCATCCCCCTGCTAAGCACATGGGGGTCGCTGAAGACCTCATCCAGGGTGTAGACGGGCCCGCATGGGAAGCCCAAGGCCCTGAGCCTCTCAATCCAATAGTCTCTAGGTCTCCTCTTGAACTCCTCCTCCAGGATGGGTATGAGCTCTCCCCTGTTCTCCACCCTCCTATCCATCGTGGAGAACCTCGGGTCATCTATCAAGCTCTCAAGCCCCATGGCCTTGCAGAGGATGGCCCAGAGCCTATCATTTCCAGCGGCTATGAGGAGGTATTTCCCATCCCCGGCCTCGAAGGCCTGGTATGGGACCATGCTCGGGTGGGCTGACCCCATCCTCTCCAGTGGCCTCCCAGTCGCGAAGTATATCCCGGCGGCGTAGGTCATCCAGGAGACCACGCCATCCAACAGGGATATATCGATGTACTGTCCTATCCCGACCTTCTCCCTGACCCTGAGGGCGGCTAGGATGGCTATAGCCGCCCACATGCCCGCCCCTATATCCGTTATGGCTATGCCGACGCGGACCGGGGGTCTGCCCGGCTCCCCGGTTATCCCCATGAGGCCCCCCATCCCCTGGATTATGATATCGTATCCTGGCCAGGAGGCGTATGGCCCAGTCTGCCCGAAGCTCGAGATGCTGCAGTAGATTATTCGAGGGTTGACCTTACGGATCGCCTCATAGTCTATCCCTAGGCGGGATGTAACTCCAGGCCTGAAGTTCTCCAAGAAGATGTCGCACCTCTCCGCCAGCCTGTATAGGGCCTCCCTGGCCTCAGCCTTCTTTAGATCCAAGGTTATACTCTTCTTACCCCGATTCACAGACATGAAGTAACTGCTCATGCCCCCTATAAATGGCGGGTAGGCGCGCGTGTCATCACCCTCCCCGGGCATCTCGACCTTTATCACCTCCGCCCCTAGGTCTGCTAGGATCATGGAGCAGAATGGGCCTGTTAGAACCCTGCTCAGATCCAGGACCCTAACCCCCCTCAGGGGAGCTTCCCCACCCGAGTGCAACATATCTGAAGAGATCCCCCTCCAGATGGTAATAGGCTTTCATGAAGGTTAAAATCTCCTATGTTTGGAGCCGCCGAGTTGGAGACCAGTTTCAGGTAAAAATTATATATTGAGGTTACAAATAGTAATTAGCTGGTGGACTTTTTGAGGTTTAGGCGTAGGCCCAGCGGGGAGAAGAAGGAGAGTGAACTGGTTAAGGCTCTTAAGGATACTGTGTATGGCGCGGCTATGCATGGGATGGTAACCTATGCCTTGAGGGCTAGGATGCACTTGGAGCACCTTTTCATGCTGATTACAATGGGGGATATGCTGGGGATCCCTATTCTCCCTCCCTACTATACGCTCAGGCTTCTCCCCTACGCTGTCCCCCATATAAAGACTTGGGAGAGGAGCCTTCTAAGGGAGAGAGATGTCACCGATCTGATATTCATGTGAGGGCGCTCCATGTCGATGAGCATCGTGGATTACATAGCCTCAAAGCCTAGGCTCAGATACATCCTCTTTGGAGGAAAGGGGGGGCTAGGTAAGACTACCCTCTCAGCAGCTACCTCATACTACCTTGCCAAGAAGGGGAAGAGGGTCATCGTGTTCTCCACAGATCCCCAGGCAAGCCTCACAGACATATTCGAGCAGAGGCTTTTCGGGAGGGGGGAGGTAGAGGTCATGCCAAATCTATATGCCCTGGAGATAGACGCCGACAAGAGGATAGCTGAGTATCAGGATGAGATAAGGCGCAAGATCAAGGAAATGTATGGATTTGAGGAGATCCCCCCAGAGATAGACGATTACATAGGGGCATCCTCCGCGGAGCCTGCCATGGCAGAGTCGGCAACTTTCGACGCCATGGTCGAACTCGTCTCGAGTGGAAAATATGACTATTACATCTTCGACATGATGCCCCATGGTCATGCCATCAGATTTCTGAGCATGGCCGAGATCCTGGACGCCTGGATTAATAAGATAACCGAGGTCAGGGAGAGCGCATCTGAGTACCAGGAATTGGCCTATGTCCTGAAGGGTTCGAAGGGGGGACTAGCGGGAGAGGACCTCGTCCTGAAGGAGCTGAAGGGTATCAGGGAGAGGCTGGGGTTCATGAGCACCATGATGAGGAGTCAGGAACACACAGCATTCTTCTATGTTTTGATACCCGAGATGATGCCCATACTGGACACCAGGAAGGCCTTGGAGATGTTCTCGAGGTTCGGGATCCAGCTGAGCGGGGTCATCGTGAATCAGGTCTATCCAGTCGAACTCCTGGAGCAGCCTGGGGTGCCAGAGTATCTCAGGAATAGGATAAAGATGCAGCAGGAGTACATGGAGCAGATAAGGAGGGAGTTCGGCCCCTTGATCAGGGGGATAGTCCCGATGCTCGATAGGGAGCCAAAAGGCCTGGAGATGATAGGGAAGGTGGCTGAGATACTCTTCGGAGGAGGAGCTGGATGAGCTTCAGGGAGATCGTCTCAAACCCAAAGCTCAAGTATCTATTCTTCGGTGGGAAGGGAGGAGTAGGGAAGACAGTCGTAGCCGCGGGGGCCGCCTACTACATCTCTGAGGCCCTCGGAAGAAGGGTACTCCTCTCCTCGACGAATCCAGTCCACAGCCTATCTAGCTGCTTTGGAAGGGACTACTGGGGCAGGGGGGTATGCCATGTCGATGGGACGAAGAACCTAGATGTCATAGAGATCGACACAACCAAGACCGTTGAGAAATATAAGGAGAGCGTCAGAAACAAGATCATGAACTTCCTGAAAACCGCGGGAATAACCACGGATCCTGAGCCCTTCATCGAGGCAGCGACCACAAACCCTGCCTTCGAGGAGGCCGCTATGTTTGATGAGATGGTTAACATCCTCCTAAGCGAGAGGTATGATGCCTATGTATTCGATACCGCGCCCGTGGCCCACACATACAGGCTCCTAGGGATGTCGAAGGTCTATGACCTCTGGCTCCGCAAGATGATTAAGAGCAGAGAGGAGGCCCTATCAACCCGCCTCAAGCTCTCATTCAGGAAGGAGAGGATCATCGAGGAGATCAAGAAGGACCCCCTCCTCCTCGAGACCTTGGAGACGAGAAAGAGGACTGAGGAGGCGAAGAGGTTGCTAACGGATAGGGAGAAGACGGCCTTCTTCTTCGTGACCCTCCCCCTTGCCCTGCCCATAGCCGTAATAGAGCGTTTCATAGGATGGGTCAGGACCTTCGAGATACCTGTAGGTGGAGTCATAATGAACTGCGTGATACCTGAGGAGGCTGTTAAGGCCTCGACATCACCTTACATCGTGAACAAGCTCAGAGAGCAGGCCCACTACATACAGGATGCCTGTAACAGGTTCCCAGGGATGATCTGCGCCTATGTTCCCCTCTTCGAGACGGAGGTAAGAGACCTCCAGATGATCTCTAGGGTAGCAGAAGCCCTAGCTAAGTAGAGAAGAGAGAAAATTGGACATACCGGAGACCATTAAATGGCTCTCCGACCTATTTGAGGTTTATGGGTTATCGATAGTCTTCATCTTCGCCTTTATCTTTGTGATCTGGTATCTGGCGGGAAGCTGGATAAACCTGAAGATCGCTCGAAGGTACGCCAAGACCATCGAGGAGAGCATGAAGACTAGGAGTTTACCTGTCAGGTATAGGAGGATAAGCGGGGGGAGAGGCTTCAGGGCCCTCTGCCTTATGAGGAATAAAGAGATATTCGAGAGGATTGAGATAGCCATAAACCTGGCTGATAGGGATAATGTGATGCACTACCTCCTTTCTCCTATAACCCGAGACGAGGATCGCTTCCTCTGCTGGGCCTTTCTGAACATAAAACCAATGTCATCTATTGAGATAGTCCCGAGAAATAGGGTTAAAGCCTTCTACAAATCTATCGAAAAAAATCCTGAAAAATATGGGAAGCTTAAGCTATATAAAGTGGATGATGTGTTCGATGATGACTTTTCGATATTCACAGAAGATGCTGAAGCAGTTTCAACGATGTTTCCAAAGAGGATCCGAAATCACATTATTGAGGTGAGGGGGTCGATCAAGGGAATATCCGTGGTCAGTGGCGAAGACTTTATAAGACTTGCTGGAACTGCAAGCGAGAGAACCATACCCCTTCTTCTCGACATAGTATTTGAGATCGGAAAATCTATAGCAGCAGAAGAATACAAAGATAAGAGCAGTTTATGATGATATTTAAATAGAAATATATTTATCCCCCATTAGAGGAAAATCTTCAAAAATATTAAGTGTATCTATTTAGCTCTATTTTTTTTCTATGATAAAAAAGTGGGAGGTTTAGGGCTCTCAGGCTGGTGGTTTAGCAGCGGTTTCTCGCCTTATCCTTGTTATCGCTTTGACTGCTTGGTAGCACATCCCTATGCCCAAGATAACTAGGATAGTGCTAATGGCCGCTGCGAGGAGTAGGCCGACCACCGCCGGTCCTGTGGATCTACCAGCGAGCTCCGCGAATGTAGCTGCGCTGTAGATGAGGGAGGCCATTGTGGTCACCAGCATGAATATCATGGGTATCCCCGTATAGAACCAGGGTTTACGCCTAGAGATCATCCAGACGGTGACTATGGTGAGGGCCAAACCCGCCTGGAGCTGGTTGATGCCCCCACCCATCCTCCATATGTAGTCAGCTATGGCCCCGAAGTATGTGTGACCCATGAAGATCCAGATGAGAACCACTGGGATAATGCAGACATATTTATTCTTGAATATCTTTATCTTCTCCCCCAGAAGCTCCGAGAGAGCTAATCTACCTATCCTCAGGCCTATCTGAGTCAGGGTTATATGTTGGATGCCTATCACCTGAGCAGCCCAGGCAGCCGCAACTGCTGAAGGGATGGCTATTCCGCCCAGGATCTGGGCTGTGCCTGCTACGTATCTCGGCCCGCCGGGGGGTGGCAGAGGAGAAGCTAGGACAGCAACGGAGATGAGGGATGTGATGGCCACTATCCCCTCCATAAGCATAGCCCCCGCACCTATGAACCTAGCGTCACCCTCCGATTCCAGCTGCTTTGAGGTGGCCGAGGTCCCCACGAGGCTATGCCAACCTGAGATAGCCCCACACATAATCGTCACGGGCATCATGGGCCATAGGGGAGGTATCGCAGCTGGAACCGCCAACTGGCCGAAGGAGGTGAAGGCAGGCTGGTTGAAGGATGGGAATGTGGTGATTATGGCTGCTATGAGGGCGAACTGGAAGAGCCAGACGAGGTAGAATGCCATATAGTTTACGGGGGTCAGGAAGGACCATACTGGGAGGAGGGCGCTGATCGCCGTCCATATTATGATGAAGGCGAACCAGAGGCTCTCGACGAACAGGGCATGTTCCCTAGGTGTAGTGGCTTTGACGGTCAGCCAGTCAAGTAAAGGCTTCAAAGGGCCAAGGGATGCCGCTACCACGCCAAACATGGCTACGAACATCAGTACAACACAGATCAGGGTCGTGTAAAGTATATTCATCCTCTTCTTATAGACCATGTATCCGAATAGTATCGCTATCAGGGTTGTGAGGAGTATGGCGAAGCCGCCTATAGGATAAGACTTGTAGGCCGCCACAACCATGGTTAGTGCCCCAGGAGAGGACATGTTGAAGAAGATGTAGGATAGCATGAGGAGCCTAGCTAGCGGGCTGATGAGGGTGTAAGCTATAGGGCCGAAGGAGGAGCCCTCATGCCTGACAGAGGCCATGAGGGAGTTGTAATCCTGTATCCAGCCAATGAATGTGTTGCCTATCAGGATCCACAAAAGCCCTGGGAGCCAGCCCCATGTGATGGCAGCAATGGGCCCGAAGACCGGCCCTAGGCCGGTGATGCTCTTGGACTGGAAGCCAAGGAGCACATATTTGCTGGTTGGGAAGAACTCAACCCCATCCATATACATGACAGCGGGTGTAGTCCTCTTAGGGTCGGCCTCCATCACATTCCGGTCGAACCACTTTACATAGGTGTTGTAGACGATCCAGTAGATCACCAGCCCGAGGATAAAGACTAGAAGGGATATCATCGGGCTTTCCCTAATACTTACTTTAAATATTTAATATTAAAATTTTTCGTTGTGAATGTGCATTCATTATCGACAGCTAACCATCATTCTGGGTTCTGGAGGTGGCCCTTGGATCTCACTGCAGTTCTCGGAAAATTCAGGCCCCTAATGATTTCCAGGGAATAAATTTTTCGAAAAGGCTTATCTTTTATCCATCTACACCATATAATATGTTCCATCTCAAAGGGGTGAGGAGCGAAAAACTAGGTTGTAAAGTGGAAAGGGCTATTCAAAGGTATGATCTTAACGCTCTCACGGATTTAGAGATAGAGATAATCGAGGATGAGAATCTCCCAAGGCTTTTCGGCTCTAGGGGAACGACCATTTACATAAAGAGTTTAGCGCAGTCCTCCTCCGTCGAACTGCTCGCCCTGATGCTACTCCATGAACTCGCCCATCTTAAGGGTATAAGGGGCCAGAGGGAGGCGATGAACTTTGCTTATGGTCATCTTAAATTGAGCCTTCTAAAGAGGTTGAAGTTGGAGGCTGAACTCTTCCTATCTGAGGCCTTCAGGGTTAGGGGAGAGATCGATAGGGGGGCCGAGCGGGCGATGGAAAGTTGGTAAATAGAACTTAACCCTTCCCGCTGCCCTTTGGGTTTAACATGATATGCTTAGTTTGTGTTATATGAAATTTGCAAGAAGAACTGAACTCCGTTCCAAGGTTATATAGGATTTCGCGGGTGATCAGGCTTCGACGACATGACTCACTTAAATGCCTCTAGGGCCTTTCTTAGCTGTTGAGAGACCTCCGATGCCCTTCCAGCCGCAAGCTCTAAGGCCTCAGCTACGGCTTCTAGACCCATGGTTTTCGCCTCCCTCGCGGCTTCCTCGAATCTGGCCTTATGCTCCTCATTATGATCTATCCAGTGCATTATGAGCCTCTTAAGCCTCTCCTCCCCCATACATATCCCTTTAATGGACCGCTGGGCTTAAAACGATTTTGGAGCTAGCTCTTTAGATATATCTCCTCGAGGCAGAACTCGTTAAGGCTCCGGCGGGTTAATGTGGCTCTGAGCTTAAGGCCTGGGTCGAGTCTCTTCAGGATCCCCTGTATGGCTGGTAGTATCAGGTTGGTGCAGAGGCCTCCCTGCAGGTCTCCGCATTCCACCCCAGCATCTATCATCGCCTCGTAGAGGGGGCACCTTTCAACCCTTAAGGTGATGGAGGCCTCCCCCCGTTTATGGATCTCCACCTCCGCCCCTAGGTCCTCCATGAAGGCCCTGTATGCCTTAAACCCCATCTCGATCGGATTCATGCTGGGGGTTGCCTCTCTCCTTAACTCCTCCTCGAATAGTCCGGCCTGCCTCTCCACAGCCTTCCTGAGCATCTCTAGGGCTCTATTTGATCCAAGCTCCTCTACAAGCTCCATCATCAATAGGAAAATTAATGTGTAGGCTCTCCTTATGCCTCTCGCCCGGTCCGTATCCACCCCCTTAATCCTCATCCTCTCCAGCCCTTTCCAGGTAGAGCCTCCTCCGGTATAGCACACCCATGACGTCGGCGGCCCTCTCAGGGGTTGTGTAGACCGGTATCCTGGCCTCCTCCATCACCCTTGCCGCCTCCGGTTCTATGTCCGCCCCCGGGTTTATCACCAGGACAGGCTTCTCATACTTCCTGTATATGGCTATGAGCTGCTCGTTGAGCCACCTATATATGCTTCCTAGGTCCTCTGGGGCCACATCTGGGAACATGGTCTTCAGGATCGTGGTCCCCAGGCCGACCGTTATGAGGCCGTGGATGTTCTCCTGGGAGAGGACGATATCCGGGACCCTCAGGAAGGAGTTCATGTTGAGGGATGCCGTGAGGTCGACGGGGTTTCTGGGATTACCGAACTCGGGGATGAGCCTCATTATCTCCCTCTGGGCCTCCTCGCTGAGCTCTGGAACCCTAAGCCCGTTCTTGATGAGGGCGTCCGCGGTCTCCACTGCGATGCCCCCGGAGTTGGAGACCACACCTACCCCGTCTCCTTTAGGCAGCGGTGAGTAGAGGAGGCCCTTCACGTAGTCGAACATCTCCACGGCGTCGTAGGCCCTTATGACCCCAGCCTGCTTGAAGGCTGCGTCGTACACCCTGTCGCTTCCTGTTAGGGCTCCCGTATGGCTGGCCGCTGCCTTTCCCCCCTCCTCCGTTGTTCCAACCTTTATCACCACTATCGGCTTCTTCTTTGACACTTCTCTTGCAGTCTCATACCACTCGCGTCCCCTTTTCAATCCCTCGATGTACATGCAGATCAGGTTGACTGTGGGGTCCTCTGCGAAGTATCTGAGGTAGTCCGCGCTGGTTATGTCCGACTCGTTCCCGCTGCTTATGAACTTGTTTATTCCGACCCCCATGGCTGAGGCCCTTATGTAGAGCTGGAGGCCGTATCCCCCGCTCTGGGAGATGAAGGCTACCTCCCCCTTCTCGTGGAGGAATGGAACCATGAGGGCGCTGAGCTTGGCCGGGCTGCTGCATATCCCCATGCAGTTGGGCCCTATGAACCTGACCTTTCCCTGGGCGTTGAGTTTCACCTCCTCTACGAGCTTCTCCCCCTCCTCCCCCGTCTCGCCGAAGCCCGATGATATCACCACGGCTCCCTTAACCCCCTTCTCAGCTAGGTCCTTGAAGATTGATGGGACAACCCTGGCCGGGACGACGACGACGGCCATATCCACATCGCCCGGGATATCCTTGACAGTGGGATAGCATTTCAAGCCTAGGATCTCCGTCTCCCTCGGGTTGACGGGGTAAAGGTCTCCCTCGAATCCCCCCTTCATGATGCTGGAGAGGAGCATGTGCCCCCACTTGAAGGGGTCCTTAGATGCCCCGATGACCGCTATGCTCTTTGGCATCAGGATCCTGTCTAATGCTTCCTTAACATCCATGATGAATCCTCTCGATTCAACTAAGAAACCCTTATTTATATATGACTTAAGGATGGGTAGGGTGAACGAACCCCTGCCTCAATGGTTTGCTTCCACTCTTAATGGGTTTCTTTTACCTCCTCTTGCCTTCTCCAGCGCCATCTTCGCCCCCCTTATAAGGAAGGTGTCGGCGTCGTCCACCGTGTTGAACTTGAACCCCTTATCCAGAGCCCACTGGATGTTCTCCATCGTGGCGAATATACCGGCGGGCTTCCCATATCTTTTAGAGGACTCGAGGACCCTGTCGAAGGCTGATAGATATCTGGGCTCATCCCATCTCGGGGGAACCCCGAATCCCAGGCTGCAGGATAGATCCCAGGGCCCTATATAGCAGGCGTCAACCCCCTCCACCGATAATATCTCGTCGAGGTTCTTCAACGCGGTCTCCGTCTCAATTTGAACCGCTATCAAGATCTCCTCGTTAGCCGTCTCGAAGTATTCGGGGTCAAACATGGCCGCCCTCCTAGGGCCGTAGCCCCTGATCCCCTTGGGAGGATACCTGCATGCCCTGACAGCCATCTCAGCCTCCCTGCCCGAGTTGACCCAGGGGATCAGAACCCCATAAGCGCCTATGTCGAGGATCCTCTTTATCACCACCGGGTCGTTCCACTGGGGCCTCACTATCGGTACGCATCCGGACCCGTTCATCGCCTGCATCATCCTCTGGAGGGTCTCGAGGCCTAAAGGACCATGCTCGGCGTCGAGGAGGAGCCAGTCAAAACCTAGGCGAGACAGCCACTCCGTAACATCCGGGTGGCCCAGGCCCACGAATGTCCCTATAACCGCCTCCCCACGCCTCAACCTCTCCTTCAATGGGTTCCTCAACTATAACACCTCAAACTCCATCACATAACCTGCAGATAAAGATTCTCATCTAATTTACATCAATTTTTAGCAGCACAGCTCCCTCGGATTTTAAAAGTAGTTCTTTAAATGCCCAGTAGGCATTTTAAAGAATTGGTATCAATTCTTTAAAAGGCAACATTGCCG
>JAGTQJ010000019.1 GCA_018396515.1 Candidatus Bathyarchaeota archaeon
GAGGTGAAAAATGAAATATAAAATCGTAATACTACTTACTGTAACACTAATAACGGGCGTGTTTTTTACTTTTCAATACTTGAATCCGGCATCAAGAACTCAAACAATAACATTAAATGGTGCGGGAGCAACCTTCCCCTTCCCATTAATAGATAAATGGATATCAGAATATCATAAAATAAAACCAGAGGTTCAATTAAATTATCAATCTATAGGAAGCGGTGGAGGAATAAAACAGCATATGGAAAAAACGGTTCAATTTGCGGCTAGCGATGCACCCTTGACTTTAGAACAATCTCTTGTTGCTAATTCCCTGCATATACCTATAACAATAGGTGGGGTGGTTCCAATATATAACCTTCCAGGAAATCCAAAGGGAATTAAGTTTACCGGCGAAACCTTAGTAGACATATATCTCGGAAAAATAAGAAAGTGGAATGATCCTAGAATTTTAGAAATCAATCCAACGATAAACCTTCCAGATAAAGATATTGTTGTGGTGCATAGGTCTGATGGAAGTGGAACGACTTTCATATGGACAAGCTATCTATCAGAGGTAAGCAAGGAGTGGAAGGAGACTGTGGGTAAGGGGACTTCTGTTAAATGGCCAACTGGAATTGGTGGAAAGGGAAATGAGGGTGTGGCAGGTCTAGTATCTCAAAACCCCTACTCTATAGGATATGTCGAGTTCATATACGCCAAAAAGAATAATTTAACTTGGGGTCTGGTGAAGAATGCCGCGGGAGAATTTATAGAGCCTGGTCTGAAATCTTTTGCGGCGGCTGCTGCTCACGCCGCAGTATCACTACCGAAAGGCGACGCAGACTGGTCGAAGGTCTCAATCGTCGAGAACATAATCAATAACACACAAGCAACTGGAGCATATCCCATAACGAGTTTTTCGTACTTTATCATCTACAAAGAGCTTAACGTCTTGCCAAACATGGATGAGGCGGCAGCCAGAGCCCTCGTGGAATTTTTATGGTGGATGTTACATGAAGGACAAAAATATTCTGCAGATTTAGATTATGTTCCATTACCCGAGAACATCGTAAAACATAATGAAGAAACTATTAAAATGGTGACTTTTAATGGCAAAAAACTGTTGGGCTAAAAAAGGAAATTTTGGTTCAAATATTTTTTTTAATAAATTAGATATTGTGATTATGAAGGATTTTAGAGAAAAACTTAGGGGAGACTACTTATTATTCCTCCTTACTGGAGCCTCTGCCTCCTCAGTCTTCATAATTATCGGCTTAATCGTCTATAAGTTGATCGAAGGGTCTTGGCTTTCAATACAGAGATTTGGGATTGGATTTTTGATAGGCACTGAGTGGGATCCGGCCATCTCTCAAAACTTCGGCGCTCTGCCCCTTATATCCGGCACCCTTGTAACATCAGGTATCGCACTCCTTATCGGTGTACCCATCTCCCTAGGTGTTGGTCTAGTTCTCTCTGAGTATATGCCCAGGCAACTCAGTTTTGCTACCTCCTTCGTAATCGAACTATTGGCCGCGATTCCAAGCGTTATATATGGGCTGTGGGGGATTTTCACCCTGGCTCCCTTTCTAAGAGATAATGTATATCCATATCTCCAAGCACTTCTTGGATTTACACCATTATTCTCAGGTCCAATCTATGGCGGTGGTGTTCTTACCGCAGGGATTATCCTAGCCATAATGATAATTCCGACGATATCCTCGATTTCAAGGGATGTATTTTCGGCGGTTCCTAACTCCCAGAGGGAGGCGGTGATCTCCCTAGGTGCAACGAGATGGGAGACCGTGAAGATAGTGATGAGCTATGCGAGATCTGGGGTCATAGGCGCGGTCCTCCTAGGTTTGGGGCGCGCCGTGGGGGAGACGATGGCGGTAACAATGGTTATAGGCAACAGGTTTCAGGTCTTCCCATCATCCCTCTTTGATGCGTGGTACACCTTAGCCGCCATCATTGCGAATGAGTTTACAGAGGCGACCTATGACCTATATCTCAGCGCTCTCATCGAGGTGGGCCTAGTTCTCTTCCTTTTCACCTTGATGATCAATATCCTAGCCAGAATTATAATCCTTAGGGCCCTTGGGCCAATGAGGGGGATTGCGAGGGAGTGAGATGTACCATTACAGGATGAGAAGATTAGTGGATGGTTTGATGAGGGTCCTCGTTTGGCTAGCCTTGGTGGTGGCTTTAATCCCACTATTCAGCATACTTGGAGAGGTCTTCTCGAAAGGCGCCCCTCATCTCAACATGGATGTTTTGATTAGCCCTATGCCCACAGTTGGGGAGCAGGGTGGGGGGATCGGGAACGCGATACAGGGTACGCTGATCACGATATTTTTGGCCTCTATAATTGGGGTTCCCCTAGGCGTGTTATCCGGCATATTCCTCAGCGAATATGGTGAATTCAAACTATCCTCAGCTGTCAGGTTCTTCAATGATGTTTTAAGCGGATTTCCTTCAATAGTGATCGGGATTTTCAGCTACACCATAATCGTTACATCCATCGGTTTTTCGGTGATGGCTGCGGCATTTGCCTTAGCCATCATAATGATCCCCATCATCACAAGAACTACGGAGGAGGCCCTAAAAATAGTTCCACTAACAGTCAGGGAGGCGGCTCTGGCCCTGGGTATATCCAGATGGAAGACCTTAATCTATATAGTGATAAGGGGAGCGAAAAGGGGCATAGCCACAGGAATCCTGCTTGCAATCGCGAGGGTAGCGGGTGAATCCGCCCCGATTCTAATCACTATGGGGTATTGGAGGTGGTGGTTCTCGGGCCTCAACAAGCCCGTAGCAAACCTGGCCTTGAACATCTACCTCTTCGCGGTATCACCCTTCGATAACTGGAGGAACCTTGCCTGGCTCTCAGCCCTGACTCTCACAGCTATGATCCTCATGATTAATGTTGTTATGAGGATCTTTACAAAGGAGAAATATATATGATGGGCCACCCATATAAATTTGAAGTTGAAAAACTTGATGCATATTTTGGAGAAAAAAAGGTATTAAATAATATAAATATGAAAATAAGGGATAAAGCGGTAACTGCAATAATAGGGCCTTCAGGATGTGGTAAGACCACACTTCTTAGATGTCTTAATAGGATGCATGAAATAATTCCTGGAGCTAGAGTTCATGGAAAAGTTTTATTTAATGGGGTAAATATATATGATGATGAAATAGATCCAGTCACTATAAGAAGAAAAATAGGGATGGTTTTCCAGAAGCCAAACCCCTTCCCAATGATGTCAATATATGAGAATGTAGCTATAGGTTTAAAGTTAAATGGGGTAAGGGAAAGGAAGAAGCTTGACTCCGCGGTAGAGAGGGCATTAAAAATGGCCAATCTATGGGATGAGGTGAAAAACGACCTCCACAGGTCTGGGGCAAGCCTATCCGGCGGCCAGCAGCAGAGGCTATGTATAGCCCGAGCCTTGGCCGTTGAGCCGGAGGCGATATTGATGGATGAACCCTGCTCAGCACTAGACCCAATAGCCACCGAGAAGATAGAATCTCTCATCAGGAATCTCGCAGAGGAATACGCTGTGATTATCGTAACACACAACATGCAACAGGCAGCGAGGGTATCTGATTTCACAGCCTTCCTCTATTTAGGAGAACTCATCGAATATGGAACCACAAAGGAGCTCTTTGAAAACCCTAAAAATCCTCTGACTGAGAAGTATATAACAGGGAGATTTGGGTGAAGGGGATGAGTAAACCTATAGATTCTGGATTGAGACAGATAAAGACCCTTCTGCAGAAGATGGGCGGATTAGCCATGGAATCCATAAAACTCTCTATACATGCCTTCAATAAACAGGAAGATGCTCATATCCAGATAGAAGCATGGTCTAACATGATACTAATCCTCTCGGAGGAGGTGGAGGATAAGGCCACAGAGCTGATGGCTCTCCACCAGCCTATGGCAAAGGACCTCCGAACTTTGAAGGCCTACATCAAGATATCCTACGACATAGAAAGATTTGGCAGATACGCCCTCGACATATCAGAGATCCAGCGCACCATAGGCAGATGGGAGATCAGAGGGGCTGTTTTCTCCATCGATGAGCTGGTGAGTAAAGTGATGAGGATAGTCTCCCTAGCCCTTAGCCTTGTAGAGGAGGAGGATCAATCCATAATATGGGAGCTGGCAAGCGTAGAGAGCGAGATCGACTCCCTCCACCTCAGAGGCCTCAAGGCCCTCATCGAGTTGAAGGACGCGGATCCAAAGCAGCTCATCGCCTATGCCCTCACCATAAGATACTTGGAACGTATCGCGGATCATGCCTGCTACATCGCCGAGTCCATGACATACGCCTATACAGGAAAGAGGATAACCCTACGCTAAAGCCTCAGAAATTTGGATGATCACTTCTTTGAAGTTAATCATAACAGGGTTTATGGGAAACTTGATCCGATATTTTAAACCTTGAGATCGAGGAGTCGGCATGAGGGTGGAGGAGTTGAGGGAGGGGGCATTCATAAGGAGCTTCGTCGCCAGGGATGGGAGGCCAGTCAGGCTTAGGGCTCCTCGTTGGTCAGACCTCGATGATATGTTGGAGTTCATCAACTCCCTCGTGGAGGAGAAAGCCCAGATAACAGCTATGGAGAAGAAGACTAGGGATGAAGAGATAGATTGGCTGGCTAAGCTTCTCTCAGATGTTGAGAAGGACAGGCGGATCGCCATCGCCGCAGAAGTGGATGGAAGATTCATAGGCCTCGTTGAGGTTACACCTGAGAGGGGCCCCTCAGCCCATGTAGGGATCTTGGGGATCGCCGTCAGGGATGGGTATAGAGATGTGGGAATAGGAACCGAGATGATAAGGGAGGCTGAGAACCAGGCTAGGAGGCTAGGGATCGAGATCATAACCCTAGATGTGTTCGCCAGCAATCTCAGGGCTCTCCACCTCTATAAGAAGCTTGGATACAAAGCTGTGGGTTGCATTCCCCGATTCTTCAAGAGGGATGGAGCCTACATCGACAGGATAATAATGGCAAAAACCCTAACCTGACCGAACATAATGGGAAAACTCTCTCCGGTCAAATTCGCTGCCCGGCGGTTGTTAAAAGAGTGATGGGGTTGACTGCCAGTCATGAAGCTGGGCATAACCGAATGAGGGCTAAGATTTTTAAACTCATCTTGAGGTAGCGATCATCAAGAAGTTGAGGGGTGTGAGCGTGTATCATCCGGGCTGGAAAAAGGCCGAGTTTTAGGAGAGGATGAGGAACTCCGCCCTTCACGCCAGCCCAGCCTCATATGGGTTATAGAGATCCACTTGAAGAACAGCCTCGATCCAAGCCCTCTCCGAAACCCCTCATTCCAAGCCGGAATATTTCTCAAACCTTTAGAGGTGAAGAGATGAATGGGTAAGGAGGAGATGATCGTAACCCCCTGGAAGGTCTCCGGCGACGTCGACTATGATAAGCTCATAGAGAAGTTCGGGACCAAACCGATAACCGTGGAGCTCCTGGAGAGGATAGAGAGGCATGCCGGATACCTCCACGTACAGCTGAGGAGGGGGATATTCTTCTCCCATAGGGATATGGACTGGTGGCTGGATATATATGAGTCCGGCCTACCAGTAGGGCTATACACCGGGAGGGGGCCTTCGGGCCCCGTCCACCTAGGGCATCTGCTCCCCTGGTTCTTCACTAAGTACCTCCAGGACACCTTCGACGCGGACCTATACTTCCAGATGACCGATGACGAGAAGTTCTTGATCCATCCCGAGCTGAGCCTAGAAGACACGGTGGGCTACACCCACGAGAACGCCCTCGACCTCATAGCCTGCGGCCTCAACCCGGAGAAGACCTTCATAATCTCCGATGTGAAGCATATCAGCCATCTATACCGTCTCGCCCTTCAAGTCGCGAAACACATCACCTTCTCCACGGCGAAGGCCATCTTCGGCTTCACCGAGAGCGACAATATAGGCATAATATGGTTCCCCGCCGTCCAGGCAGCCCCATGCTTCATCCAGTCGGTTAGGGAGGGGAGGAAGGTGGCCGTCCTGATCCCAGCGGCCATAGACCAAGACCCCTACTGGAGGATGACCAGAGACATAGCAGAGCACTTGGGATTCTATAAGCCTGCCCAGATGCATGCAAAGTTCCTGCCGGGGCTTGGGAGAGGGGGGAAGATGTCGGCATCGATGCCGGAGACGGCCATCTTCACCATAGACCCACCTGAGAGGGCGGCCCAGAAGGTCATGAACGCATATACGGGGGGCAGACCTACGGTGAGGGAGCAGAGGATGCTGGGCGGGGACCCCTCCATCTGCACAGTCTTCGCCTACTACTATTACCTCTTCGAGGAGGACGACGAGAGGCTGAAAAGGCTGGAGGAGGACTGCAGATCTGGAAGTATCATCTGCGGAGAGTGCAAGGAGAGGTTGGCTGAGAGGGTCAAGATCTTTCTCAGGGAGTTTCAGGAGAGGAGGGAGAAGGCCAGAGAACTGCTTGACAAGTTCTTCCTAAAGTGAACTAAAGGGTTTAAATCAACCTCCCTAGCATGATCTCACTTAAAAGTTTAAAGCTAAGAACCCTGCTAGAAGGGGTTAAAAAGAAGAATTTTTATTGAGAGATAATATTCTATTATTGGTTTGGTCAAAGACATAAAAAGTATTGAGGTTGAGGTCGCTGGAGAGATCTGGGTCAACAGCGAGGCCTATAGAAACCTCTTAGTCCTATGTGACGATTTTGGAAGTAGATTCGCGGGGACTGAGGGGGAGAGGCGCGCCGTCGACTATTTAATGGGGAGGCTCAGGGATTACGGGCTTGAGAATGTGGCTGCCGACCCTTACACCTACACCGGATGGAGAAGAGGGCCTGCGAAGCTGGAGCTATTTGAGCCGATTAAGAGGGATCTTCCAGCTATATCCCTACCATTGAGCCCGCCCGGAGAGGTTGAGGGGGAGATCATAGACCTAGGCAACGGAGATCCCGCAGAGTTTAAGAGGAGGGAGAAGGAGATAGGGGGCAAGATCGTCCTCTGCACAAGCGCTCCCGGCCCCTATGGAAGGGAGGTTCACAGGAGGACCAAGTATGGCTACGGGGTCTACATGGGGGCGAGGGGCTTCATCTTCGGGAATCACAACCCCGGCCAGCTCCCGGCCACCGGGAGCCTCAGGCCAGCCTATAGGATGGCGGGGGAGATCCCGGCCGTAGGGGTCTCATGGGAGACGGTGAGCTTCATCACAAGGCAGATGGAACGGGGCAGGGTTACCGCAAGGGTAAGGACCGAGGACATGATAATGCCCAAGTCCACCTCCTGGAATGTTGTTGGGGAGATCCCCGGATCAACCCTAAGGGACAGGTTCATAGTGGTCGGAGCACACTTCGACGGCCATGACATAAGCCAGGGGGCCATGGATGATGCCTCAGGGGCGTGCGTCGTGGCCGAGGCCGCTAGAGCATTAGCCAAGTTTAAAGGCACCTTTAAGAGGAGCCTTAGATTCCTCCTCTTCTCCGCTGAGGAGCTCGGGGTCACGGGATCCACATGTTATGTGGCGAGGCACCTAGAGGAGATGAATAGGGTGGACCTGATGATAAACTGCGACGGTGCAGGGAGGGCGGCTAGGCATACCTTCAGGGTCTCAGGACCCCCAGAGCTCGTGGATACCCTACAAGCCGTATCAAAGGAGGTTGGATATCCCATGAGGGTTGAGACAACCCTATCCACAGCCTCAGACCACTGGCCCTTCTACATGCAGTCCGTACCCACAGCCTCCCTATCCTCGGCCACCGAACCAGCAGCCCTACTCCTTGGGAGGGGCTTCGGGCATACAAGCGCCGACACCGTAGACAAGGTAGACCATAGGGGCCTAAAGGAAGGAGCCCTAGTCTTGGCCCAGTTCTTGATAAGATTGGCGGACATGGAGAAAATCTCAAGGAGGATGACATCGGAGGAGATATCAAACCATCTAGAGAGGACAGGAGTAGCTGAAGAGCTTCGTATCCAAAAATGCTGGTATCAACCCGGAGTCTCTCCCCTAGATCAATAATTTACTTGTAAACCTCCCTGCTTAACCTGAATCATCCATCCCCTTTCCCTTCCATAGCGACTCGATTATTAGACAGAACAGTAGATCTTGAATGGATTGCATGAGCCGTGTAGCCGAAGCCAGAAACCCATTTAAAGGGAATATTCCAGTCCTTACGGCCTCTGAGATGATCTCCAACACGGGATGGAATATGCAGATGGTCATCTGGCAGCCATACCTTCTAAGCCTGGGAGCCAAGATACCGACACTCGGCCTCCTTCAGGGCTTCTCAACGCTTATGAGGGGGGGTCTCCTCCTAACCACGGGCAGAATCGCAGACTCCATGGGGAGAAAGAGGCTGATGGTTCTCGCAAGCTCATTGACCATGGTTGGGATGGTGCTAGCTCTGGTTGCCAATCACTGGATTCTCGTGGTTCCGACGATCATACTCTGGACGGTCGGAGGCTCATTCTGGGAGCCAGCCTTCAGAGCCATGATCGCCGAGTCGGTAGAACCCAGAAACAGGGGAACCGCCTTCGGCCTCCTCGGGCTGACATGGTTCCTACCCGGCCTCTACGCCCCAGCCATAGCCGGCTACATAGCAGAGATCCTCGGCCCAAGGGCGGTCATCACGATCATGATATTAACAGAATCCATCTCATTATCCATCATCATCTTAGGGGTTAGAGAGACCCTAAAGGAGAAAATGAAATCGAGCAGGAAGGTGATGTCATCGATGAAAGATGTCTTCAAACAGGTGAGAAATGAATCAAAATTTTACACAGCAGCGATCATTCACAGATTTCAAGGTGCCATGGGAGAGGGAATATTCTTAGGTGTTCTATTGACCACCTTCGGCTTAGACCTTCTTCAGCTGGGGCTTCTAGTAAACATCTACTCTGCAGTCACAGCAATCCTTCAAGTACCGATGGGCAGGCTAAGTGACAGGTATGGGGGAAAGAACCTCCTAATCTTGTCTGGGATGGTTAAAATTATAGCCTTCATCGGCTATTTCCTCTCAAACAACTTTCCCTCTATACTCCTTTTCCACGCCGTAAACGCCATCTCAGACTCGATCTACATACCCACCTTTAACGCATACCTGGCAGGGCTTGCTTCCTCAGCGGGAATGGCCACGAGATTCGGAAGTCTCCAGGGCTTGATGGCGCTCATCACATTCCCAGCCCCACTCCTCGGTAGCCAACTCTTCAATATCTATGGCTTTCAGATATTCATCATTGCAACAGCCCTGCTTGCAGCTGGCTCCTTGGCCGCCTTCACCAGGCTCAAGCCCATATAACCATCTCAAGGGAACCCGCCTCATACTCTAATAAGCCATAGAGGGTAGAAAATATGCTGAAACAGAAAAATTTATTAATTTCTTTTTTATTCATAAAATGATGAATTATTTAAAACTTATTCTATTGGTATTATTATTCTCTTTTATCATTATACCGATACCTCTCGTCCCTGCTGAGGTTGAACCTCTAGCATGGCATGAGTACGATTATTTTGATCAGCCGTTTCCTCCAGGCTACTGCATTGAGTTTTCGCGTGATCCATATGCTGTTTCTGTACACATAGATGTAATATTGCCTTCCGGGTATAAGGTCGAAGTAACAATAGTAGTGGGTGGTCTTAAAAAATGGAGTGGTTTACTAGGAGCAGGTGAGAGTTCCCCAACCATAAACTGCAATGACCAACATACAGTAGTACATATAGCTAATCCTAATGACAATCCTCCTTTGAGCCGAGTTGCAGGATATGTCCACTGGATCATGCATTAATTCAAGATCACTTTCTAATTATATAATTTAAATGGTGAGATCTAATGCTATGTTCAAAAAGAAGAATAATTTTCTCTCTCATAATTTTAGTAATCATGAGTTGGGGTCTCACCGGATTACTCATAATCAATTTAGATAAGCTCACTAATCATCTTCACTTATATGAAGATGAAATAGAGCGACTGCAAGGAATGATTTCAGAACTAAAGGGAAGAATGCTAGAAAATTTGACCATTAAGATCGGTGTAACTGCGGCATGTGATCGTGATTATGAAAGGACTAGAAGATTTTTTAAAGAAATAATAGAAAAAGATGTGAATGAGTATTGTTCAAAGATTAATCATGGCGTTAAATTTGAGTTCATTATTAAGAATAATAATGGTACTGGAGGTCAAGCTCTAGAAAACCTTTATGAACTAAAGAATCTTGGAATCAATATAATTATAGGACATCCATGGTCATCTCAATGTTACGTGAGCATGTCTTATATAAATGAGAATAACATGCTTCTCTTTAGCTCATCAGCCTCTTCTTATCAATTAGCGAGATCCGATGATAATTTCCTCAGATTATCTCCAGATGATATGGCCCAAGCCCGGGTTATAGCAGAAATGCTCAGAAGTCAGGGAATAAATGCAATAATTGTCTTATATATAGATTATGAGTGGGGAGTTAAATTGTTCAATAAGTTGGTGAACGAGTTCTCCAAATACGGCGGGGTAGTAGAGAAGGCGATCCCGATAAGTCGTCCTTGGGAGGCCAATATTACCAATTGCCTATATGAGGCTGAGGCATCAGCCAGAGAAGCTATCACGAGATATGGCTCCAAGAGTATAGCGGTTCAGCTCATTGGGGCTGGTGAAAGTGCTCTGATAGAGATTGTTAGACAGGCGAAGGACTATCCAACCCTCTACGATCTATACTGGTTCGGGAGTCACTTCGCAGCTAAAAATAAGGGCTTCATAGAAGAGGCCCCGGAAGAGTCTTCTCACCTCAAGATCTTCAGCCCCCTACCAACAGTGAAGGAATCGCCGTTATACTCCATGCTAAATGAGAGATACTATACATTGTTTTCTGAGCCTCTTGATCTTGATATGGCCTCGAGATATGACATCGCCTTTATAATCGCTAGGGCAATCCTTGAGGCCAGGACCACCGATGTCGGAAAACTGCTTGAGGTTATCCCTGAGGTAGCATCGAAGACCTTTGGAGCCAGCGGCTGGTGTAAACTGGACGAGAATGGAGATAGAGAGGCATCTGATTATGAGATCTGGGGCTACGGATATATCGATGGAAGGGTGGATTATATCAAATACGGCCTATACGATGGGCTGAGAGGCAAGATCTTCTGGTATACAGATAACCCACCCCGTCTCACCCACCAAACTAGATAAACTCACTCGGGAACGGTTTTACCAAACTTTGAAAGCGATGGAGAATGCATAAGATACTGAAAGGAGGAGTTACTTAGACATCATTAAACTTGATGAATTTGGGTTGACCTAGAAATTATCAGCAAGGTTTTAGGGGCCATCCCAATTCAAACTCCTTTCATAATTCTAATAAGTTCTGAGGGGATTGATAGCCCGGGTGAAGAGATTGAGGATCACGGATGTCAAGGTTTTGATGGTGGCCGTCCCCTTCCATGAACCTATAACCATGTGGTATGGGAAGCGCTCGGCCAGTATACATCCAGTAACCTTCATAGAGACGGATGAGGGGATCACCGGAGTCAACACAGAGGGGGATGAGCACACCATACTCAATATTTTAAGGCCTAAGCTGATTGGAAAAGACCCCTTCGACATAGAGAGGTTAGAGGCCGAGCTCGGAAGCCCCCTGAGGGGGAGGTGGGAGGTTCCTCCCAACACGATGGCCGCCATAGACGGAGCCCCCTGGGACATCATAGGAAAGAGCTGCGGAAAGCCGCTCTACAAGCTCTGGGGTGGAAGGGTTAACGAGAAGGTTTATGTCAGGTACTGGATGCCCTGTAAGGAGCCTGAGGCTCAGGCCGCCGAGGCCGTCAGAGCTGTGGAGAGGGGATGGAGGGCCTTCAAGATAAAGCTCGGGACCGACCCCAAGACCGACCTTGAGAGGGTGAGGGCTGTTAGGGATGCGGTGGGCGACGGGGTTCAGCTCTGCTTCGACATGAACGGGGCCTACCCCCCACCGGTGGCCATCAACTTCCTCAAACGTATAGCGAGGTATGAGCCCGCCTATGTCGAGGAGCCCGTCCCCAACCACTGGCCCTACGACTCAGGGAGCATAGAGGCCATGGCCGACATAAGAAGGATAACCGGTGTCCCGATAGAGGCCCACAGCCACGGCCCCAACTGCCTCGAGTATGTCAGGCTGCTTGTGGAGAAGAGGGCCGCCGACGCCATCCACCTCAACGTCTCCTTCACGGGAGGTGTATTGGAGGCAAAGAGGGTCTGCGCAGTGGCGGAGGCTGGGGGCCTCATAGCCACAGGCCAGAGCAGCGCGGCGGAGCTGGGGCCGAGGAATGCCCTATTACTGCACCTGATAACCTCGGAGAGGGCCTTCAAGGGGACCAACGACAGCTCCACCCACCACCTGACAGGAGACATAATCAAAGAGGAGTTCGAGACCGTAGATGGAACCCTAAAGGTTCCTGAGGGTCCAGGCCTGGGGGTGGAGATTGACGGGGAGAAGCTCAGAAAGTATCATGAGCTCTACAAGACAGGCATATACAGGCATGAGGCGGGGATTGGCAGAAAGAAGATGAGCCTCTGGTATTAAGAACACTACTTCTTTAGAAATAAGTGGGCCAACTATAAATATAAGACCCACATCCATTTCTGGATTCAAAGGGTAGATAACCTTACCAAAGGAGATCAGGAAGGTTTTAGGTGTAAACCCAGGAGATAAGTTGAAGATCATGCTCGGAGATGCCAAGAGCCCTAAAGGTTATGGAGAGAGCTATCAGGCTGTATGTGAACCCGGTATACCTGAGTTATCTCTGGCCAACCTCGTGTGGCGGCTGATCTGAGAGTGGAATATGGATGACCCTTCTTCGACTCTATACATACATGCAGCAGTTGCATTGTCAAATGGTCTTATCCATGTCGGAGGAGACAAGGAGGATAAGGGAGGCACTAGCATCTGAAGGAGGCAAGGCTAAGCCACTATGATATGTTTTAATGGATGAGATGATAAACCATCGCTATATAATCCTTTATAAAGGATTCTCATATAGGTTCCTCTAATGGAGCGCCCCTGTATATTCTGTAGGATAATTAGGGGGGATGCCCCCGCTCATAGGGTTTATGAGGATGAGAGGGTTTTGGCCTTCTTGGACATCAACCCCTGCAGCCCAGGCCATACACTGATAATCCCCAAGGCCCATGTTGGGAGGCTTGAGAATCTCTCTGAGGATGATGCCATAGCCCTCTTCCTCGCCCTCCACAGATTGACCGGGAGCATCCAGAGAGCCGTCGGGGCTCCAGCCACAACCATAGGGATAAACAATGGCCCCGAGAGCGGGCAGGAGGTTCCCCACCTACATATCCACATCATCCCCAGGTTCAAAGGGGATAGAGGTGGCGTCGTCCAGAGCGTGGCCAGGGGCTTTAGGCGACCCAGCGATGAGGAGATGAATAAGATAGCTGAGAGGATAAGAGAAGCGATCAAAGAGGCAAGAGGCGGGATTAGATCACGCGATAGGTTCAAAGGCCAGATATTTCTCCTTTAGATGGACCTGATATGTCAACTCTATTCGAGCCCTTCAGCATAGGGTCCATCAAGCTCAGGAACCGCTTCATAAGGTCGGCAACCACCACCTACTGGGCGGATGAGAAGGGGGTTCTCCGCCCGGAGGCGGTAGAGCTGTATAGAAGACTGGCAGAGGGGGAGGTAGGCTTGATCGTCAAGGGACATATGTATGTCTCAGACGGGGGGAAGGTCCACAATGGCATGGCCGGGATAAGTAGCGAGGCCCATATACCCATGCTGAGGAGGCTAACTGAGGCGGTTCACGGGGCGGGTGGACTTATAGTCGCCCAGCTGAATCATGGGGGGATCCAGAGCTTGGTTGACAGGGCAGGCCCATCCGAGTATGTTGGGGAAGGATGGAAAGCCCGAGCTCTCTCTCAAAAGGAGATATGGAGCATCATAGAAGCCTTTGGGGACGCCGCTGATAGGGCTATGGAGGCAGGGTTCGACGGGGTCCAGATCCATGGAGCCCATGGCTACCTCATCTCCCAGTTCCTATCCCGGCTGGTTAACAGGCGTGAGGATGGGTGGGGAGGCAGCCTAGAAAATAGGATGCGCCTCCTCATCGAGGTCTACAAAGAGATCAGGAATAGAGTCGGTGCAGCTCCTGTTCTCCTTAAGCTCAACTGCGACGACTTCTCCCCAGAAGGCTTCACGGTGGAGGATAGCGCAAGGGTTGCCAGGGAGATTTGTGACCGGGGCCTAGACGCCCTTGAGATAAGTGGAGGGGGTATTGGGAGGATAGCAGAGCTTATGGCCAGAGCACGCTCCAACGATCCTGAACTCTCTGAGGCCTCCTTCGCAGGGCACGCCGCCAGGATAAGGGAGGCGACCCGCCCAACGCCCATGTCTATTGTCAATGGGATCAGGAGCCTAAGATGTATGGAGGCCATAATAAAGAAGGATCTAGCTGACCTCATATCCATGAGTAGGCCCTTCATCAGGGAGCCGGATCTTGTCAAGAGGCTGAGGGAGGGGAGGCAGGGGGCTGCTACATGCACCTCCTGCGACCTCTGCAGGTCTAGGGAGGTCTTCGGAAAGATGCTCCTCCGATGCCATCTCGACAAATAATTCGAGGGGAAAATTGAAAAGCGGTGACCTAAAAGATATAAAATAATCTACTTGAATAAAATAAGCTAAATAATCTACTTGAGAACATCCATCTTTTTTAGGACTTCTCTGAGTTCCTCTCTCTCCTTCTCCTTTAGGGTTATTAAGGGTTTCCTTGGGGGCCATCCTGGAAGCCCCAGGATCCTCATGGCCTCTTTTATCAGGGTTATGTACATGCTCCCCCCATGCCTCTCGCTCAGCCTCTCATTAAGCTCAAGGTATGGGAATATCCTTTTATGGAGTTCCATCATCCCTGTCCATTCCCTCCTCATAGCTAGCTCGTACATCTCCACGGCGATCCTGGGCGCGAAGTTTCCCAGCCCCGTCACATGCCCCTTCGCTCCAGACATGTAGAAGTAGGGTGCCAGGATCTCCCCTGTCCCCATCGAGTAGGTTAACCTGTACCCCGTCTTCTCGAGGAGGCGGAGGGCCATGGCCATATCTCCTGTCGTCTCCTTCACCGCGACTATGTTGGGTATCTCTGCCAGCCTCTCCATCAGCTCGGGTCCGATGGTGACCTTGCTTGTCCAAGGGTTGTTATAGACGACGATCCCTATCTTGATGGCCTCCGCCACGGCCTTATAGTGCTGGTATATCCCCTCCGGCGTCGGCTTCTCATAGTACGGAGGGACTATCATCACGCCATCGGCCCCAATCTCCTCAGCATACCTGCTCAACTCCACGGTCATCTTCGTTCCACTGTGGGAGGTTCCGGGCACCACTGGAACCCTGCCGCCGGCCTCCTCGATGACTATCTTGATCACCCTCTTATGCTCCTCCGGCGTGAGGGACCAGAACTCCCCCGTGCTCCCGCAGGGCTGGAGTACATGAACCCCATTCTCCAAGAGGAACCTTGTGTTCCTCCTCAGCCCCTCCTCATCTATTGAGTAGTCCTCCTTGAAGGGGGTCACCATAACCACCTGAGCCCCGATATACCTCTCCCTGAGCTCCTCAGGACTCAAGACCATGAAACCACCTAAACTCTAAACAGATGGATGTGAAAATAACACTTTTGGAGGCGTTGAGGGGGGGATATAGGA
>JAGTQJ010000018.1:0-872 GCA_018396515.1 Candidatus Bathyarchaeota archaeon
CATGTCTCCTCGATGAAGTCGAGGAGATCGACCCTACGCCTATTCAAGCCATCCACCCTATAGCTTGAGATATAAAAACCTAATTAGGTTTTTGCTCATATTAACCTGATTTTAGACCTTTAGCTCTCTCCAACAGGACCTATATCTATATAGAGGACGCTTATAAGAATATAGAGGACGCTTATAAGATCCTGACACCCTAGAGAGAAGATTAAATTATGTAGTGACTTTCAACTCGCTCGAAGTCTCGGATCCGTTCTAGGTTCATGTCTTCTACAGTATCCCCATACTCTTCTAGGTTTATGTCTAGCCAAGGCCCAACGACCGCAGCCCTGGTCACCGGATGGTCATTCCCAAAGTTCTCGGCCGATATCTGATAGGTTAGGGCTCTAACCTCTCTCTCGTCGATATATCCCAAGCTGTGGAGATACTCGTGGAGGAGAAGGGTGAATATATTGGCCTTGCCCTTAGTGTCTGAGGGCGACTTCATGAGCCTTCTATTGATGATTATCTCGTTCGTCCCTAATGGGTGGAACCCACCTACCCTAGTGGGGAGGTCTCCCAGGTATAACATGAGCCCCACTCTGTGGACCCCTAAGGTATTCTTCACCGCCCTCTTGACTAGGGTGAAGAGTTCTCCATAGCTCTTTGCCCTCTCGAACTCTGAGGATAGCAGGGTCATCCCCCCTTTCTTCATCGATCTCTTAGACCGCCTCCACCGATCTGACTCCTGGAACCCTTCTCCTGAGGTAGGCTTCCACACCCCACTTCAGGGTCATCTGGGACATGGGGCAGCCCATACAGGCTCCCTTGAGCCTCACCTTCACGACATCCCCCTCGACATCTACAAGTTCTATATCTCCACCCTCGAA
>JAGTQJ010000018.1:972-15615 GCA_018396515.1 Candidatus Bathyarchaeota archaeon
CATCGCTCTTCCAAGCGATTTAGGTCCTCTTACTTGGGCGAATTAAGGGGAATGAGAATCTCCTCCAACTTGGTGATTATTAATCTTTATTTTATCTTATATTACTACTGATTCAGAGATGCGGGATGAAGAGGATAAGCGTCGTCGCAGCAGGGGATTCCCTCATCACCATGAGGCTCTCCGTGCATTCTGAGCCTTCCTTCATGAGGCTTGTGGAGCTTGTTAGGGGGGCTGATGCCGCCTTCACAAACCTCGAGACCACTGTTCACGACTATGATGGCTACCCCGCCGCCGAGAGCGGTGGGACTTGGACCAGGGCCCCGAGGGAGGTTCTGGACGACCTTATATGGATGGGCTTCGATATGGTCTCAACAGCTAACAACCACAGCGTGGACTACATGTACGGGGGTCTAGAGGCCACCATCGATAACCTGGAAGCGGTTGGCCTGGTCCATGCCGGGACTGGTTTAGACCTCTCCGAGGCGATGCAGCCAGCCTACCTAGAGACCCGTGAGGGGAGGGTAGCCCTTATAGCGGCCTGCTCCACCTTCCCATCCTTCGGCAGGGCCGGATTGGGGCGCCCAGACCTCCAGGGGAGGCCCGGCCTCAACCCCCTGAGGTATGAGACATACTATGTTGTTAGGAGGGAGACGGTCGAGATCCTCAAGGAGGTCTCGAAGGAGCTTAGGCTTGAGGAGGTTTTCCAGCCTCCTGATGCCTACTACTTCCTTCGGAGCAGGTTCGTAGTCGGCGAAGACCTAGGCGTTCACACGAAGCCTCATAAGGGGGATATGGAGAGGAACCTTGAGGCTGTGAGGGAGGCCGTCAGGCAGGCCGACTGGGTCCTGTTCTCCCTCCACGCCCATGAGGGTAGGGAGGGAGAGGAGGATCGTCCGGCCGAGTTCATCGAGGAGTTCTCGAGGGAATGTATAGATGCGGGGGCCCACGCCGTCCTTTGCCACGGCCACCACGCCATCAGGGGCATCGAGATCAGGGATGGTAGGCCCATCTTCTACGGCCTGGGGAACTTCATATTCCAGAATGAGACGGTTACTAAGCAGCCCGCCGAGTTCTATGAGAGGTATGGCCTGGACCCCCTAAAGGGGGGCCCCTCCGACGCCTACGATGCCAGGCAGAAGGCCCCGCCCAGGCCAGGATATCCGATCAGGAAGTGGTTCACGGAGGATGATAAGTACGGGTTGAGCTTCGTCTCCTCCATGAGGTTTGAGGGGGATAGGCTCAGGGAGCTTAGCCTCTACCCCGTAGACTTAGGCCGGAGTAGACCTAGGTCCCAGAGGGGCCGCCCAGTGCTCGCGGAGCCCGAGGTTGCAGAGCGGGTCTTGGAGAGGTTGAGGGAGCTCTCTGAGCCCTATGGGACTGAGATAGAGGTCGTTGAGGGCGTGGGCCTGGTGAAGCTTTGAGCCTCCTTCCTCCTCAGAGCCCTGAGGGTGCCGGAGACCCTCTTGACATTGATCGACGTGGAGAGCCCCTCAAGGCTTGTGATGTAGGCGAGGGAGGCCCTGACCTGTCTCAGCTGGGTGTGGCTGCATCTTAATATCCCCCTCTTCTCCTCCGCATCGTACTCTATGAGTTGAGGGTTAGCATGAGATAAGCCCTTCATCCCGTAGAGGGTTAGGATGCCTCTCATGATAGCATCCTCCACCTCCTCCTCCTTGAAGCGTCCCTCCGAGATTATTTGGAAGCTCAGGTATCTCCGCCTCACCCCTCTAACGGCCATCTTCAACCACCCTAACTCCGGGGGCGACGAACTCGGGGGTCATCTTCCCCCTATTCCTCTCCACGATCATGAGGGGATTTTGGGATATCATCTCCCTTCCCACCTCCTCCTCAACGGATAGAAGGTCCAGGAGGGCGACGATCTCCCTGGGGCCTCTCATCAGCATAGGGGAGTCTGCTCCGCTTGAGACGACCACCGGTACATCCTTTCTCCTCGCATTATCGATCTCGGCCCTCATAACCGAGATTAGTTTCGCACACTGGAATGGCCCAGCCCTCAGTATGTCTGAGATGTTGATCTCCAGGGCGCATCCCGCCTCAGATGCTAGGGAGGCCTCCTGGCGGTCGAACCAAACCTTCATCCTCGTGATGGGGGATGGGGAGAAGTTGAGGATGTCAACCCTGTGATCCTTGGCGGATTGGCGGGCTACCTCCTTCCTCGTGCACTCTACAGCCACAACCTCATATCTCCATCTCAGGCTGCTCAATGACCTGAGCAGCTCCCTCCCACTCTCAGGCCTGAGATCAACCCGGGTCACAACATCGATATCAAGTCCCCTCCCCATATCCCTGAGGTTAGGGGAGTCGCTAGAGGCGAGTCCGACCGCTCCGAATCCCAGCCTCTTGGCATATGTGAGCATTGAGCGAAGCTCATCGGATTTAGCAGGCTTCTTCAAATGGAGATCTATATACTTAACCAACCCCAGGCCTCCCCAACATCCCCTCAATCCTTAAGCCCCTCTATTATGGAGACCAGGTGGCTTCTTATGTCAGGTATGGGGTTATTGCAACCCGAGAACTTGAACTTCAACCTTATCGGGTCTGCCTCACTAAGGAGGACTCTACCATGATAGGCCTTCTGCTTGTCGAATCGTAGATATAGGTTGTTAGCCTCATCCACCCGATCCTCAACCTCCAAGATCAGCCTCTCCCTATCCGTCGGGGGGAGGGCCCCAACCAGTGTTCTGAGGATCTCCCCTGCCAAGCCTCTATCCGTTACCTTCCCCCTGATCATCAATAGGGGGTCTCGGTAGTGGCCGCTCAGCCTCTCAACCCTCAAGCTCGGCCTAATAGCCTCCTCAGGAACCAGGTTAAATAATGCCCTCTCCACCTTCTTCTCATCCTCTGTCGCATAAGAGAAGACGGAGACCTCAACGCTCACCGCTTTAGACAATGACCCCTCCCGAAAGATGAGGAGATCCTCTTAAGTAAACCTTACCTTCCCAACATCCCGGAAATCGCCCAAAACATCCAAGGACAGCTTCTGTAAGCCTCTTTTGTATCGGGCGCTCCCATGTTCTCCATGCCTTTCAAAGGATATTGTAGGGTCGCCGCAGGCGTTTGATTTTTTCATCTACAAAAGTTGTACTGACCCCTTTACCTCTTTGGATTGCTTCAATCCGCCACAATGAACTCTTCCTCTCAGAGGGGAAGGGATGAAAAATCTTCGATAGCAACTTCACAGGGTACTACTCCCAGTGAACTCGCGGTTGAGCCACTTCGAAGGAGTATATTATCTCTATTGGGAAAATAAAGAAGTCTTAAAGAGAAAGCTCGCTAACGCTGAAAGAGATAAGCGCCTTTGAAATACTACCAGTAACCCGCGAAATAGCCGTTAAAGCTGCAGAGATAGACGCAGATCTAATTAAGAGGGGGGAAGCATTGAGTTTAGCCGAAATATTAATCGCGGCGACAGCCATAAACCACAACCTAATATTGTTAACGAGAAACATTGAGCACTTTAAAGGGATTTCTACAAAATGAAGATCAAGAGCTATTAACTTCCTTTTCTCTCTCCATATTGCACCATGAACATAAACAAAACTCCCTCCAACGAGTTCTTTTACAAAATCCACCGGGACTTATCTATCTCCCAAGCCCATGCCTTCCGCCTCCCATGAATACTACGATGAAAAACAAATGCTACTACCGTAAACCCTAAAACATCCTGTTGGAGAGATTTGATTGGCACCTGCGCGGCCGTAGCTCAGCACGGACAGAGCATGGGTCTTCGGATAGGGGGTCCTAGAAGAAAACCCAGGGTCGCGGGTTCAAATCCTGCCGGCCGCGCCAAACCAGCTTTATCCACAGATGGCCTCTCTCTTCCGGTGGAAATAATTGGTTTGGATAAAGTAGTTCTAAAAATTACAGGACCTCTTTTTTCACTCAAAAACTTCAAAATTTAATAATATCGTGAACTGAGATGGAAATGTGATCGAGGTGGGTTTGATATGATAGACCTATCCCAATACTCCGTTGTAGACGATCACTGCCACCCATTCCTGCCATGGAGAGAAGATAAAGAGTTTCACCAACTATTCAACCTATCAACCCTCAGCATACCCCGGATTCACAACGAAAACACCCTGCTCTATAGGAAAGTGGTTAAGGAACTATCTAGGGTGTTAAATTGTCCTTTCGATTTTGATATTGTCGTTGAGAGGAGAAAGAAGGAGTACTCTTTAGATCCCAGCGGCTATATAGAGAGGTTGTTCAAGGACGCAAAGATCAGCACGCTCATTTTGGATACTGGGTATCCCTCTGTGGAGTATTCTGGCTATTCTATCCCCTTAGAGGAGTTCCGGAAACTGGTGAGGTGCAGCCTGAGACGCATCTACCGAATTGAACCACCTCTGTTTCGAATACTCCAAGCAGATCTAACCTTTGAAGAGCTGCTGGACCGATTCATGGAGTCTCTAGAGCGGGCTGTGAAGACGGATGGATATGTTGGGCTAAAATCAGTAGTAGCCTACCGCGTCGGGTTGAGGAATCTAAAACAGGATGAAAACTCCGCTCGTGAGGCATATAGGAGGCTAAGGGGGAAAGATTTTTTGAGAGTGCCATCAAAAGAGAGGGATCCAAAGAGTGTTGAGGATGAAAGGGTTCTCCGAGGTTATCTCCTCTGCCGCGCTCTTGAGAAAAGCATAGATCTTGATGTTCCCCTCCAGATACATACGGGTATAGGAGACTCCCCTCAAATAGATGTGAGGGACTCTAACCCCCTCCACCTCCACGACATAATAGCAGATGAAGATCTTGGGAAAGCAAAGCTTGTCCTTGTTCATGCTGGTTATCCCTATGTGGAAGAGGCGGGCTATCTCGCAAACAATTATCCAAACGTGTACATCGACCTCTCAGAGATGTTCCCATTCATAGCAACTGGAATGAGGGATGCAACCTTTCGCCTACTCTACATGGCTCCCGTGACTAAGATAATGTACGGCTCGGATGGCTACAGAATACCCGAAATATTCTGGATCTCAGCCCTCTGGGGTAAAAAAGCAATATCAGAGGCCCTAGAAGAGCTTGTGAACTCAGAGGTTATCGATGAAGACTACGCCTACAAAGCTGGGAGCCTCATCCTCTCAGAGAACGCAATCAAACTATATAATATTTCTATATAATATTTAACAATTCTAAAACCACATGACCGATCTAAGAGGATTCGCAGATTAGGTTATGCTATCTTGTTGAGACGAAAACATCGGACATCCTATTTTAGAGCATCTAGGAGAACAATTTGAGATATGTTTTCATGAGTATCCCTGGTGAGCGATTCATCCTTCATAGTAATCTTTAATGGAGTTTTAATTCTTCAAATATGCTTAACATTCTTCTCGAATTTATGAGCATACCATGATTGTTGTTGAAGAAGATGTAGGTTTTCTCCGGTTTTAAATTAAAAATCTTTTCCATAACTTCTTTTAATTCTTCATCGTTGTAGATGTAGTTGTACCATTCTATTCTTCCATGCATCCTCAAATAGACCATTCCGCTCGTGTTATAGATATCTAATGGGAATTCTGGAGAGTCGACGCTGACTAGGGTTATTCCAATGCTTGAGGCCCAATCAACCCATTCTCCATCATACCATTCGATATTCCTGGCTTCGAGAGCGAATCTTTCTTGAAGTCCTGTTTTCTTTACAAAATCTTCAATCAAATTAATCGCCTTTGGAGTTGTTGAGGGGGATAGCTGAAACAAGTAAAAGTCTATATAATGATCTAATGGGGTGAAGAGGTTATGGAATTTTCTCCAAAGCTCAAACGCTCTATCGCCGAACCTGAAGGTGTGGGTGATAAGACGGTTGACCTTAATGGCCCATCTCAACCCCTCCCCCTTCCTAGCCCAGGACTTCACCATGTTGGGGAAGGGGAAGCGGTAGAAGCTGGAGTTCAGCTCAACAGCGTTCAACCCAGAGTTTGCGATATACCAGTCTAAAGTCCCCCCTTCGTTCCAAGGGTAGAACCAGCCCGAAGTCCCTACGAGGAGATCCAAAGAAACTCCATCTAATCTCTAGGTTCTAGAAATAATTAAGCTTTCCTTAGGTTTCTATAATTGAACCAGAATGGGATGAAGAAGGATGAACTCAAATTTAGTCCTCATAAATACTTGTCAGCGAAGGGATTGTCTTCCCGAGCCTAGAATAATAGGCCTATATCCCAATAATTAATATCAAGGGCTTCTAATGAACTCAATAATCTTTTTATGTCAATTTCTCCGTTCCTATTTTGAGATGCCTTACAAGGTTGTCTTGACGGTTTTGGAGACCCGGGGCGAAAGGCCCTGCAGCTACTATAAGGTTGGGGATCGGATAACCTTTGAGGGGGCTGAGATAGTGAAGGAGGAGAGCGATAGGCTCTGCATCTACGCCCTCTCAGCCCTGTTCCCGTATATTACGGCCCTGACCAGGGATACCCCTAAGGAGGACTGGATAAACAGGAAGGAGACCATCCAGTGTCCCGATGATGCTAGGCCCGTTATATTCAAGATAACTAGGGAGCCGATATAGAACCCTATGCGATCCTCCATGTCCTCACCTGAAGAGGTCGTCCTCTTGTTGTCTATTCATGTCTTTGGCCCTCCCATCTCCCTTGGGATATTCATAACCTCTTATTATCACGGCTGGGATCCCGCTCAGCTTCCCCTTGGCCAGCTCTGCAGCCGCTGCGAGCTCATCAGCGACGGCTATGTTTGTGACCGTGAGCTCGTATCCGAAGGGGTCTTTCTCTCCTCTGTAATCCTTCAGTGGTTTCATTCCCGCCACCCCTATCGCGAAGTCGACCTGTCCAAGCCTCCAGGGCCTCCCCCAGGTGTCGGTGATTATGACAGCGATGTCCTTGCCCGTAAGCTCCATAATCCTCCTTCGGATCCTCCTAGCCGACTCGTCCGGGTCCTCTGGTAGGAGTGATGCTTCCCCTCCCCCTACGTTGGATAGGTCCACTCCCGCGTTGGCGCATACAAACCCATGCCTTGTCTCCATGATCAGCACATGCCCCCTCATCTTCACGATTCTATGGGTCTCCCTCAATATGACCTCAACATGCCTCGGATCCTTTCCAGAACTCCTAGCCACCTCCTCAGCGAAGCTGGAGGGCCTGACCTCGTCTAGGTTTATAAGCCTCCCCTCAGCCTTCGAGACGATCTTCTGGGTCACCACCACCACATCCCCATCCTCGATCCCTACGCCCATCCTCTCAGCAGCCCTAACGATGATCTCTCCTAGGTCGTCTCCAGCTTTGATTATGGGAATCCCCTCAAGACCGAATATGGTGATCATACCTTGAAGTATAAAGGACCCTAGAAAGTATATCTTTTAATTTCCCGTCATGCTCTCCCCCAGGTAGGGGGTCTACCTCTAATGGAATCTTCCTCGACCAATAGGATGGAGACCATCATTAACTAAAGGAGTGGATGGGGGATTTATGGTCACAGATCCATTCTTAGGCGTTAAAATAGTTGTCAGCACAACCCTGCTGTGTCAACCAGCCCCTGCCGTGGGCATGTAGCCCATGGCCCGCTTAAGGATGTTCATGGCTCATACAACCAGAAGGAAAAAAGATGAGGATGGAGAAATACTCAAAAATCCTCTCAAAGATCTGACTCTTAAAGATCAATCAAAAGTACCTATGAGCCTATTATATGCTAAACACAAGGACGGAGGCGACAGAATAAAAATCTGCCGAGAATGTTACATGATGCTTACGCAAAAATCTTTTGGTGTCTGATTCTGGAAGTTCCTGTCGCCGAATGAGTGTTTTCCATTTTCCAGCTGATTATGGCTTAGGTTTTTCTGAGTTTGCTGATGAAGGGTGGACGCTTGAATTTGCGACCGAGAAAAAGAAGCATAGAAGATTAAGGTCACGGGTAAGGTCAAAAGTTTCTGTAGCATTATAATTACCTTCTTTATTTCCATTTCTCATCGCGAGAAAAATATTCTGCTGGTGTGAATTTATCATTCTTAATTTATAAAAGATATATAGAAAAAAGGAGCAAAAACTACAAATCTTGTTCTGTAAACTGGTCATTATGAACGAAACAAGAAAAGGGGAGTTTGCAGAGACATCGCCACATTTAAATAATATAGAAATATTCTTTGAAACTCTACCTTAAGGTCCCACATCAGAAGTATCTCCGCATGACAACCTTAAGACCCTTTAGAAAGTATAAATAGTTTTTTCCCAAGACTATCTGATTCTAAAGTAGAGAGTCATCTTCAACTGATGTCGTTTATCCATCACCGTTAAATATTTGGTTGCAGTTGAACTTATGCAAAATGTTAAGAAACGTGATGTCGCACGTTCGAGGCATTTCCTCTAAAGGGCGGAGTGGAGAGATTGCGGGGATACCGAGATAGGGACTTCGTGCAAACAACAGATGACTACTTCTTCTGTGTCCTCGGCAATGTTCATCCTAGAGATCGCGTTATTGCCTATTTGAAGTATATTCCCGCCCCAGCTGGCAAATGGGGGAAGAAAAACAGGAGGTTCGAACGAATTTTTCGCCATTATACCATGGCAGATCTCATCGGAACTCTCAAATTTTTAGAGAGCCATCCAGAATACCTTTTCGACTCGCCTGTTTTGGGCATCAGAATGTCCGCCGTGCCTGCAGATAGGATTTCTGTGCACATTAGGCCGGAGGAGAGGATGGCGCTGCTCCTCACCATGAAGAGGCCGGATGTCCTTCAGAAGAAAGCTGCCGACTTAGTAAATCTCATTTCTGGCAGAAGCGGGGTCTCAACCGAATACTTCGGCGTAACGGGATCCTTACTCTTAGATATTCATCAGGACTTCTCTGACATTGACCTTATCGTGTATGGAATGAAAAACAGTCAAGCTGTAAAAGAGGCGCTCCTCCAAATGTATAAAGAAGAGGGATCTTCAATACGACGGTTCAACGTCGAAGAAGCAAAGAAATGGTGCCTAGACAAGACCAAAAAATTTCCTATAACATATGAAGAGGCTGTTACAATATTTAAAAGGAAATGGGGACGAGGAATATTCGATGGAACAATGTTCTCAATACATCCCGTGAAACTCGAAGACGAAGTATCTGAAGAGTATGGAGACCGCACCTTTAGACCTGAGGGAATCGTAACGGCTGAAGCGATCGTATCTGACACATCTGAGTCAGACCTTCTACCCGCAGTGTATAAGGTTGAAGATGTCAAAATCTTAGATGGCCGCTGTGTTGAAGACATCTTCGAAGTCGTCTCATACGAGGGACTCTATGGCGGCATAGCTGAGGAAGGCGAGAAGATACGGGCTCATGGAAAACTGGAAAAAGTCACAGACAAAAGGGCGAAAAGAGAATATCACCGTATCCTTATAGGCTCAAAGGAGGCGAGGGGGAGGGACTACATCAAGCCTCTTTGCTCATCATAAAGTCTGAGGGTTTCGCTCCCAAGATTAGCCGGAAGTATTCAGCTCCGTTTTTATAGATAACTTTTTCCACTTTTCCTTGGGCAATTATCTTCTCGCCTTTCTTTGCCTGCTCGCAGAACTTTCCCCTGAAAGAGGCTATTTCTGTTATTGACGTTAGATTTGTTCCTTCAAGAACCTCAACTTGGGAAATCTCATATCTACATGGCGTGAAGATAGAGTCCAAATCATCTTCAACTCTCGCTCTGATCTTTGCATAGCCGCATGGAGTATAGATCCGATCCCCATACTTCTCGTCCACCTCGTCCCAGTCCAGCAGGAACCTCACGAAGAAGTCCCTTCCCCTAAACCTCCCTTGAGAAACCTTTCTGCGCTCAATTCGGATAAAGTCCTCAAGAGGCATCTGGGGAGCTTCGAAACGGAAACCATAAAGCCGTTTAAGATCACTTGAACTATATGAGGTGACGGATTTTCCTTCTTGCATCAACTGCGTCAAAGACTCGTATACAATTAAACAGTTTTTTCGTCCATAAACAATAACGTCTATGTCTGAGTTCTCTGTGTGAAGGCCTACAAGGATCGAGCCGGACAATCCTAATTTCCCAACATTCGATGAATCATGTAGGATCTTAAGGAATTCGAGTGCCTGTATCTCCACTTGATCTAGATGAGGCTTTTTTACGAGCTCCAAGACCTTTGCGGCGGGTTCATAAATCTTAGAGATGGCATTATGTGGAACCCCCTCTAGGTATTCTCCGAAAACCGGATCGTAAAAAAGATATTGCGGATACTTCTCCCTAATTATCCTGTCTCTTTCGCTCAGCGAGTAAACCTTAACATAGGTTTTGTCACCCCTCCTTCGGTCTCCGGAAGGTTCTTCCAAATAGCGAAGATAAGCCACAATCCTGTCTGGGGGATGAACAAAACCCTTAACATCAAAGATTAATCCATCCAAGGTTTCGATGAAGTCCCCTTCACGAGCCCTTAAACGTTTCAATTTGGATCACTAAAATTTTAGTCCGCATAGTAATGCGATCATCAATGCAGTTGCGGTTAAGTCAGCAGTGGTTCCGGGGCTATAATCCTCTCCGAGGCCTTGCAGTTTACGGTCAAACTCCCACAGAGATGCATTTCCCCTTTCCGTTGTTAATCCGCCTAGGTTCAGGATATGCTCAGCCATCTCTGATACCCACATGGTCTCTCTTCTGCCTATCTCAACTGCTTTCTTCACGTCGCTCTCCTTCCTAAGGCCCACCTTTCTTGCAATGAAGGTGTCAGGTACCTTCGATAATATTCGCAGGAACGTGTGAACAGTCGCCACATTTATGTCGCCTGTCCTGTTGAAGGTCTCAACCAATTCCTTGTACCCTATCTTAAACGAGATCTCCATGCCATTTGTTAACTCTCTCGCAACCGTGTCATAAGGAGAAGCCACCTTCATCACGTCGAAGAGCGATATCCCCGCTTCCAAAATCTTTCTCTCAGCTTGCTTATCATAGAGATCAGGAGCTTCCCCCCTTTCAAACCTTCCCAACTCATAGGGAGAACTGACCAACGCTATTGCCTTGTAGACTGCAACAGCATCTTGCGGCGTACTAAACCACATAACTTCACTCACATTATCCCGCAGATCTCCTAGAGAGATTTCGCCATTTTCAACATATGTTTTTGAGGCGGATGCCGCCAAAGGGACGAACATGAGACAGATACCCAGATGAGTATTACCCCCTTTATGAGACTCGGATATATCTGAGATAGCCTTCCTAACAAGTCCACCTACCCCAATCCTCGAAATGTCCAACCGGCCTTTAGCAACTTCCAAGCCTTTCCGAGCTGAAGCTTCTACCGAGGAACCTAGTGCCACTGATCCTGCTAGAAAATGCTCAAAACGGGTATCAGAATGATCAATCGTTCTATGGACATTTCCTGGTTTAGGCCAACCGCTTACCTCTAAAGCTGCTGCGAGTTCTGCGGAGAACCTTATATGTTCCAATAACTTCTTAGTTTTCACTGGAATCCCCCATTCAGTATATTGAGATATGGGATGGGTTTGAAGAGATATTGTAGAAAACTTCTCGACAAGAGCAAACGACGCTTTAGCATCCTCATAGAATTCACCTACTTGATGTTTGATATACCGACAAGAACTTTCAAAAGCTCTTTGTTTACCCGGCCCGCTGTGAAGCTGTTTCCTGTCTTTATATTGGAAACCGTTATTACTGCTGGCGCGAAGGCACTCAAATCAACGTCATAGAATCCCTGAGCAGCCTCTCGAAATATCTCCGCAAAGGATCTACCATCTCGCGGGGGAACCTTAGCAACGAATTCTTCAAGTTGCTCATCGTCTAAATAATCTGTTTTATAGTAGGTGACTCCACCGTATCTTATAGCGTCGTTTGTTCTGCCCATTGCCTCAGCCAGATCAGGATGAACAGGCGCTATTGGAGCATATCCTGAGCCGAAGAATATTTTCGTGAAATCGAATCCTAAGAGAGCAAGTTTGTGGATTCCAACTTCAACCACACGGCTAGCAATCTGTACAGACCCAACTATGCTGGAGGTCGGAGCCACAAACGCATAGAGTTTTGCAGGTTCAATCCCGCACTCCTCCGCAATCATCCTCAATGTTTTGTCCGGCGGGAGTTCCGAAGTTTCCAAAGAGATAATTGCCTCATCACATACTTCAATGTGTCCTATTTTTTCAAATATTTCTCTGGGGGTATACGTGATGAAGCCCATCCTACGATAGTTCTCTCTTTTCGCATCCACAGGCCGGGGAATTTCTCTATCCAAAGCTAAGGCTCTGGCCGGCCCGGAACCAATTGCGAAGTATTCTCCGTCCCGAACCTCCCAGTCGCCCAGCTGCCCACCTAATGTGGCCAAGATGGGATGGCTCGAAGAAACATGCACGCAGGGAAGGGCAAACTCACCGTAGTCTATGGTTTGTATATAAACGTCGGCGAGGCCCCCCGCTGTAATCCGTGCAACATATATGCCGGCATCAACGCTTCCCCTAACATTTATGCCGCAGTCGATAACAGTTGCGCCGCAGGGTGACCTGTAAGCCTTGATTCCCAACTCATCATCTCTGGTAAGCATCTCCTGAACTATGAGCATAGCTTTCTCATTCATTGATAAGCTCATCTGTCAGCACCTTTTCTCCTGCGTTCTAAACAAACCAGCAGTTTTCAAAACCTTCACAAGCGGAGCGGCCACTATGCTGGCGATCAATGCCTGTATTATTCTAATAACGGGATAAATGAAAGGAGAGACTGTGAACGAGTAACGAACGAAATCCAACAGGCTCAGCCCGAGGAGTTTCGCTGTAGGCTCCAGAGCGGGGCCGAAAAGCCCCCCATAAACAATTGGAAGCGCGAAAATGAGGGAGCCAAGGGCGCTGTCAGCTTGGTTTCCTATGAATGCTCCAAAGAAAAATATGGGCAACGCTTTTCCGAGAAACTTAACACTTGCCTCCTCGACCCTCGGCCCATGAGCTTTTAGGAGGCGAGCTACTACAGGTATCAGAAAGAGTGCAACGATCTTGTCAAATGTAGCAGCCAGACCCACATACCAATAGGTATTGAGCGGTATGACAGGGGGTGTGAGCCAGAAAGCCGCAATTATGAGGGCGAAGAGAACGAATGCATGTTTCCATTTGTTTCTGAAGATCAACCCCAAGGTCAAGGCGTTGAGAGCCGGGTTCAGTATGAAAATTAGATCAAAAATAGAGGCGCCGCGATAGAAAAAAGCAACAATTGTCCCTATAAACGCCGCTAGGGCTCCCAAATAAGGTCCCAGAATGATTCCTATAACCGAGGCTGTGGCGGCTCCGAGTTGTATGCTCATCCCGGGAACGGCCACTACAGGGATTGCTGGCAATAGGGAAGCGATCACATACACAGCTGCAAAAATACCTATAAAACTCACAGTTAACGAGGTAGATTTAAACTCGGGTTGAGCCAACATTCAACACCTGCCTTGGTCTATAATCCGAGCAGAAAGTACATGATATAGGAACGATGACCCGGAACGAGAACGACTTCTTCTCACTGCTAACTGGATTAAATGTTCCATTTTGAAATCAAATGTAGTTTTTTACACGACGTTAATAAATCTTTCTTCCGAGATGAAGAGGGTCTTATTTAGTTAGGTTTTTGGGATGCCCTCTCCCAGGCTTCTTAGAGATTGGTGGCAACCAAATATGGTGATCATCTCTTGAAGTATAACGACCCTAGATAGTATATCTTTTAATTTGCCGTTATGCTCTCCCACAGAGAGGGAGAGGAGGCCTACATCTAATGGGATCCTTCTCAACCAATAGATGTAGACCAGTGTTAACTAAGAGAATGGATGAAGATTTATGGTCACAGAGTCATTATTAGGCATTAAAATAGGCGTCAACATGACTCGTATTCTCCTTTAAACATCTTTTAATCGGTTCACCATTTCTGGTATCTCTGTGGTCTTGGGGGCGACTGTCTGACATCTAGGCCCAGCATCTCAAACTTTGCACATGCTGGCTTTAGGGGATATTCCTCCTTTAGCTCCTGTGCTAATGGTAGGCCTAAGTTATGTTCCTGAAGCCATTTGGCCCCTTCTATGAAGTCCGGGAGCCTATTAAGGGGGAGTGAGAATATCACTTCATCGTCCTAGGCCATGGCCAGTCTACGATCCCCTCTGCATGGTATCGCGACATAGCATTCACGGCTCTTAATCGGCGGGACCACAGCATAAACACATGCAGCGTGGCCTGAGAGCTGGGCGTTTATATCCTTCCCATCTATCCAGTTCTTTATTATAAGAAGCTGGGTCAACTGTAAGCCGGTTACATGCATCAATATGACATCGGGAAGGAAGCTGCAGCTTTCGACTGGGGCTGATAAGATGCCAATGTGCTGTCCATAGTCGAGGTGGGGCATGCTCTGACACCATTCAGCAGCTGCCTTCAAGTCCCTCACGCTGTCTGGATAGCGGTAGTGCCCCTCCAAGAAATATCTGATCCTAGGAACCAAACCCAGACCCACAGCTGGCTCGAAGCACCACATGTCCTCCTTAAACATGGCTATGGTTAGGCCGCTTCTCTCGGACCTCGCGAAGCTTTGGCAGAGGGAGAATTTGTGACCCCAATCTCGGGTCGGGATGATGGCCCCCTCCGGGACCTCCTCTCTGCCTTTTAAAATCTTAACTGCTACGGGGTGAGCCCGCATGCGGAGCCAGCTCTCCATGTGCATACCCTACACTC
>JAGTQJ010000018.1:15776-15918 GCA_018396515.1 Candidatus Bathyarchaeota archaeon
TTTGTTGTTCAGCCGTGGATAAAACATGAATCTGGAATGGGGGTGGAGACTTCCCCCCTTATAGTTATTATGTTTATTATGTGAGAAGAGCCCCATGCATCTCCAAAATCCTTTTAGATTGCCGTTTGAGCCTCTCTTTGAG
>JAGTQJ010000020.1:0-13798 GCA_018396515.1 Candidatus Bathyarchaeota archaeon
AGCTTAATCTCCAACCCCAAGTCTTTCGAAATATTGTTTAAAACTTTGAGCCGCTTCCGAAGCCCAAATCGTTTAGAAAAACCTGAAAAATCACTAAATCTTCACCTAAATTTAAGGTTCTCCGGAGAGGTTTGGTTTTGGGATCTCTAGGTCTTTGATGTTCCTGGGAGCCTCAGGTTTTTTATTAAGGGTAGAGCCGATCTCAGTATTATGATCGAGATTATGGAGTCTATTATGTGGTGGATGGCCCCTCCCACCATGTTTATTAGGCCTCCCCATGGGGGTATTCCGAAGGGGATGACCACCAGCCCCTCGGGGATGGAGTGGAGGGGGAGGGCTATCAGGAATAGGGCCTTGGGGTAGGAGACCCCCCTCTTCACCGCGAAGGCTGCTGTGACCCCGAACAGGATGTGGGTCGCGGCCCTCGCCGCCACGACCGGGCCCAGCGTCAGTAGGAATCCGATGGTTGAGGCGAACCCCACTAGGGCTGCCACGGATGGCCCGGCGACTATGGAGAGCATCACGGGGACGTGGGAGGCTAGGGTGGCTGAGTACCCTATCTCCGGTATGACGAACTGTAGGGTTCCCCTGAAGAGGAGGGGGATGGCGAGGGCGAGGGCGGTGAAGACCCCTCCGAGGGCTATCTCGACGCTCCTCAATCGGATCACTTAGCCTCATATGAGGGTTAGAGTATATAAAAAAGATTATCAGATGAGGGGATTTATCGTCAACTATGTTAAGTTAAGGCTGATGGAAACCAAAACCCGTTTTCACGGCTCTAACCCTCTTTCTGTTGGGAAAGGGTTATTTGTGGGAGGTGGGAACAAATGTGTGGGAGGTGGTATAAGTGGGTGAGGTGGTGTTGAGGGTTGATGAGAAGGGGAGAATTCTCATCCCATCGAAAATTAGAAGAAAGCTTAACATCAGGAATCTGGTTAAGATCGTCGTTGGGGAAGGGGAGATAACCCTTAGACCCGTGGAGGATCCCCTGAGTCGGTTTAAGGGGCTAGTTGTTAAGGGTACGAGAGATGTGGAGAAGGAGATCCGATATCTGAGGAGTGCCGCGGAGAAGGAGCTTGAGAGGGAGGTTTAGAGCTGGCCATACTCATCGAAACGGATATCCTAATGGCTTTAATATCCCATGAGGATATACACCATAACGATGCGGTGGGTCTCATAGATGGCCTACATGGAGAAGCCTGGGCCTCACCATACTCCCTAATGGAGCTCGACCTACTCTTGAAGTCTGGGAAGATCATCGTTAGAGATGTCTTGGCCTTCTACGACGCCTTAGGTGAACTCCTCAAATATAGAGAACTTGACATGCATCCCATCAAGCCTGAGTATCACCGTGAAGCCTTCAGGTTGAGGGGAGAGAATAAAACCCTCACATATTTTGACAGCCTCCACGCAGCTGTGGCCATAGTCGAAGACCTTGAGTTAGTGAGCTACGATAGTATATACTCAAAAATACAGGGGCTAAAGTATAGCCACCCAAAAAATTACATCGGAATAAAACATTAACATCCCTCCCCATATTAGATTGACGGAGGTGAGGATAAAAATTTAAAATAAGAAGCTGTAGTTTTCAACAAGATCTTTTCTGCATAATAGGTTTTTAATATATTATTGGGTATATAGTGGTCTAGCTGAAGGGGCAGATCCTGGCTTTTTTTCAGGGTAGGCTCAGCCTCTCGGCCTTCGATGATCCGTCCTGGTTTCTGCTCACCCTTATTATGTTGGCTGCCTCTTCTTCGCCGGCTCCGTGATGGGTTACTAGGAGGACCTGGGGTATCCTCTTGGAGGCCTCTGATATCTGGCTCATGAGCTGGGGGAGGTTCTCAGAGTCCACCCCGTAGGTGGGCTCGTCTAGGATCAGGAGGTTCCTGTGCCCTAGGACGTTGAGGAGGGCTATCCTGAGGGAGAGGGCTATGAGGGTCTGGTGTCCTCCCCCCACCCTCTTGGCTGGTATGTAGTCCTCTAGTCCTGCTGGCTGGACCTGGGCCTCGTAGGTCTCGGGATCTATCTTGAAGGCTTTGTAGATCCTCTGGTCTGTAAGGGAGTTATATATCCTCAGTGCCTCCCCCGCCACCTCCCTCAGGGCTCTCCTCCTCCCCTCCTCTATCCCTTCCCCCAGCCTCTCAATCATCTCTGAGGTTGTCCTGGCCCTCTCCAGCCTCCTCTCTATCTCCTCGATTTTGTCTTCAATATTCTTCCTGTCTTTTTGATGTTTGTCATAATCTTCAACCAATTTTTCCAATCTTTTTTTCTTATCTTTTAGTTCAATCCTTTTTTGTTCAATTTCTTCTATTCTTATTGGGAGTTTAGCCACTATCTTCTCCATTATTTCTGGATCTTTAGGGTCTATGGGGAGCATAAGCATTTTCAGGTATCCTGATATTTTCTCCGTTAAATCATCTATATTTAATTGTAGTTCCCTCTTCTTATCTTCTAGTTGTTGGACTCTTAAAACCATGTTCTTTAGGTTTTTCAGGTTTTCTTGGAGCACTGCCATCTCCTTCGACTTATCAAGGTGTGAGGACTCTAACCTTCCCAGGTTCTCGTTTATCTTTGTGAGCGTCTCCCTTAGCTCTTTTTCTGAGGCCCCTTCGAGGTGGATCTTGAGCTCCGACTGGAGGTTCTGGAGCTGCTTCACCCTCGCGGCCGTCTCGTTCATGTCCCTCCTCAGCTCATCAATCCTGCCCCTCAGGTCGAGGTCTTCTCTCAAGACCTCCTTGAGCTCCACCTCCAGCTCCCTCTGCCTCTCCCTCTTCTCCTCCACCAGCTGGACTAGGAGTTCTGGTGTTATCCTCTGCCCGCATATTGGGCATTCTGGAACCCCCTTCAGTAGGAGCTCCTCGTGGTTCCCTATCTCCTCCTCCAGCGCCGACTTCCTCCCAGATAGCTCATTCCTCCTCTCCTCGATGGTTGCTAGCCTCCCCTCCAGCTCATTTATGGAGTTCATCAGCTCCTCATGCCAAGTCTTCTCCATCCCTATGAGCTCATCGAGCTCCTCGGGTGTGGAGGCCCCCGACGCCTGGAGGATGTATTGGATCCCTTGGAGGCGCCTCTCTAGGCTCTCCCTCGACCTCCTCATCCTCTCCACCTCGCCTGCCATCCTCCTCACCTCTATCTCGGTCCTAGCCAGCTTCTCGGAGGCTTCCTCAAGCATCCTCTCTAGGTCTGTTTTGCTTCTGGCCCTCCATTCATCGAGGATCCTGTCTATTTGGAGCTCTGCCCCCCTCACCTCCTCCATGTATCTTTCTCTTGCCCTCACCGTTTCCAGGAGCATTCTCAGCTCCGTTGACTCGGCTTTGGAGAGGAGGTTTTCGAGCTTTTCAATCTCGCTCTTCAGGGGGTTTATCTGGTCCTCTAGGGTTTTGAGGTATCCCATCAACCTTGGGAGCTCCCCCTCCCTGTAGGCTTCGAGTAGGGTTTTTGCATCCCTCCCCTCGTACCTCTCCAGCTCCCTTTTCAGATCTGTGAGCTGGGCCTCCAGCTCCTTCATCAGGCTTATCCCCAGGATGGAGTCCATTTCCTCCCTCCTGGGCTCAAGGATGCCTGTGAGCTCCCCCTGCCTCACGTAGACGAGGTTCAGGAACTTCTTCATGCTGAGGCCGGTCAGCTCGGTTATCCTCCTCCTCAGGTCCTCCTCCCCCTCTAGGTGGACCTCCTCATCGTCGATGGCCAATCTCAGCCTCTCAGTCCTGAAGCCCTCCTCCTCCCCCCTCCTCAAGGTTCTACCCTCCCTCTCCACCACTATCTGCCTGTTGTCCGGGGTCCTGATGGAGAGCTTCACCGACATCCTCCTCCCCGAGTCCTGGAGCCTCGAGACCAGGAGCCTCTTCTGGACCCCTGGGACCTCCCCGTATAGGGCTGTCAGTATTGCCTCTAGGATTGTGGTCTTCCCCGAGGAGTTCCTCCCTGTTATAAGGTTGAGGCCTGGGGAGAAGTCTATCTCCGCCTCCCTATACCCCTCGAAGTCCCTGATCTCGAGCCTTCTGAGCATCTATTCTGTCTCCCCCAGTATCCTTTTCCACCTCTTCACATACTCCCTGCGTCTGGACTCTGTGAGGAGGCCTGTCTTTGTGCTCGCCTCCTCCTCCAGGGTTAATTCGACCTCTTCCACGAGCTCCATGGCCTTGACCCTGGCCTCCTCTCCTAGGGGCTTGAAGAGCTCCATAAGGAGCTCCTCCCTGTTGAGGGTTCCCCCGAGGATTGGGGTTACACCCTTCTCTTTTAGGCTGTTCTCCAGCTCTACATGGATGAGGAAGGGCTTCTCCATCTTCATCTCCCTGATCAGGTTCTCCAACTCCAACTCCAGGTCGTATCTCCCCTCCTCCACGAGGCCCCTTAGGGTCATTCTGAGGATCCCCTTTGCCCCATCTCCCTCCAGCTCCTTTATGTACTCCCTGATCTGGTTTAGGGCCTTCTCCTTGAACCATCCCCTCGGCCTAGGGGTCTCGCCACCTTCCACGGCGGTGCTCCTCACCCAGTATAGGGGTGTTATAGGCCTGAACTGGACATCCAAGGTCCTCTCAAGGTTCAGGATGAGGGCCCCGTGGGGGCCTGTGTCTGAGAGGTCTATGGACTCTGTGGCCCCGGGCGTCAGAACCTTAACCCCTCCCAGGTCTGTGGTTGGGGAGTACTGGTGGTGGTGGCCCGATATGACGAGGTCCGCCCCGAGCCTCCTGATGCTTTCTAAGCTGACGATCTGGTGGCCTGGAACCCCCGGGGGTATATCCTGGTGCCCCTCTATGAACATGTGGGATATGAAAACCTTGAACTGAGCCCTTGAGGTCTGCAGGATGTTCCTTATTACCCCCTCGACCTCCCTGATCCTTGGGGATGGGTAGGGGGTGTATCCAAATCCTACGGCCGCGATCAGATCATCCTCATATAGCTCCTCCTCCCCTCTCAGGGTTCCATCACCCAGGACCTCAAGGTACTTGGCGAGAGGATGCTTCACATAGTCTAGGGCGCTGTTCTCCGGGGTTCCGTCGTGGTTCCCCCTTACCATGAGTATCTTCACCTCCCCATCCAGCCCGTCCACGAGCCTCTGGAGCTCATCCTTGACCAGTATGGAGTCTCCCGGGGTCATGCTCCTCCTCTCGAAGAGGTCTCCGGCGTGGATCACATAGTCCACATCCTCCCTGATGAAGAGGTCTATGGCCCTGGAGAAGGCGTGTCTGAAGGCCCTCCTCCTATACTCGGCCACGGTATTCGGCACCGCCCGGCCTATATGGGTGTCACTGAAGACCCCTATCCTAACCATCCCCCATTCACATCTCCCACCCTGCCATTATAAGCCCGTGAGAAAGTGATCCAACTGGATGAGGAAGCTCCACAGAAAACCTCTAGGGGGAACCCGGTTTAACCTTATCGGCCCTTTATAAAGTTGGGCTTTTTCTTCCTACAGGTCCATCAAGATGTTAATGTTTAAATGCAATTCTGTGATCGTCGGGATGAGCTGCTGGTCCTCAATGAGCCTGGCAGGATGGGAGATGTTGAATGCCTAGCACTTATGCACACCTTCGACTTCGCTGAGTCCGATAGCATATACCACTTGGGGAGGGGGTAAGATCTGTTTGAGGAGAAGTAGGCGTGAAGTTTGGATTGAAAATAGATCAACAGACTGGTCAATATCTACGAGATCAAGACTTAGGGGATCAGGATAAAGATCATAACAGAGTTTGGGAGAATGTTTAACCACGATCCTCCGCAGTCACACTACAATCTCGGAAGCGTGGATCATGTTAAGGGTCACCCCGTAAGGCTCTATGGTTTCAGATACTCCTCGGCCCTCCTTCAGCTCCTCCTCTACATCCTCAGGGTTCAAGGCACCCTCGTGGAAGCCCAGGATGTGCAGCTTGAAACACCTACAGCATAGTGTTTCAAAACCCAGCCCTCCATACATCAAAAATGGGCTATCGTCCCGATGAACCATGTATTTATCTGATAAGCTACCTCAAGCTTAATCTTTTATAAAGGCTTTGCGAATAAGGTCGCAATATATTTATAAATAATTTGCGAGTAAAATGCGGAGAAGAGCCTTGCTTTCGATCTCAGAGCTTGGAGAGCAGAACCCCTGGTGGAGAGACAGAGCCCTGATAGATGAGGACCCGCTCATCGAGGCCTGGGATGCCTCCTCCTTCAGATGGTGGCCTAGAATCACTGATGCCTTCCAGTGGGACGCGAGGGTCATCTACAGCCTCAGAGGGCCGAGGCAGGTAGGTAAGACCACCCTTCTCAAGCTCAAGGTAAGGGAGCTTCTGGAGGGCGGGGTGGAGGCGAGGAGGATATTCTACTGGGCCTGTGACCAGGTCGAGAGCTTTGAGAGGTTGTCATCCATCATCGATTCATACCTGGATTGGGCGAGGAGGTTCACAAACGAGATGTTATACCTGTTCCTGGATGAGGTTTCAGGAGTAAAAGACTGGCAGAGGGGCATCAAGTACCTCTACGACATGGGTAGGCTGAGGAACTGCCTCGTCGTGCTCACGGGGTCGCACAGCCTCGACCTAGTAAAGGCGACCGAGAGTCTCGCCGGAAGGAGGGGAGAGGTGGAGAGGCTTGGGGAAGAATCCCCCGACAAGATATTCCTCGGAGCCAGCTTCTCGGAGTACGTGGAGACGCTGAGCAAGGAGATCCTGAAAGCTCTACAGGAACTCGACCGCTCTTCAGAGAGATGGAGGTTGAACGCCCTGAACCGGCTGGCTAATGGCGAGATACCCGAACCCCTCAGCGAACTCGAGCTATACCAGAGAGATCTAGACGGCCTCCTGGACGACTATCTAATAACGGGAGGCATCCCCCGCGCCATAAACAGCTATGTCTCTAGGGGCGCCATCCCGGAGATAGTTTACAGCGACTATGTGAATCTGATACTGAGGGATATCGCCCGCTGGGGTGGAAACGAGATCTATCTGAGGCAAATCCTACAGCGGATACTCCAGACCATGTCCTCACAGGTGAGCTGGAACACCCTGAAGGATGATACGGAGATCGCCACCCACGACACGGCCCGCTGGTACATCGACATCCTAAAGAATAGCTTCGCCGTCAACTACATATATCATCTCAACAGGGATAGAGGAGTACCATACTATAGAAAGGCGAAGAAGATCTACCTCGGAGACCCCTTCATCTATCACTCCCTGAGGTGGTGGGCCCTGGGCGGCAGGCAGCCCTTCAGCGAGGCCTTGGAGCTCCTGAAAGACCCCGAGGAGAGGAGTAAACTGATGGAGGCCGTGATCTGTAATCACCTGATCAGGATCCTTTACGATATAGGGCCCAAGGCACAATTCGACTATACGACGAGGCTCTTCTACTGGGAAAGCGAAAAAAAGAGGGAGGTCGATTTTGTAGCAAGATTGGGAGATAAATTCCTCCCCATAGAAACTAAATATCAAAAAAGATTACAGAGAAGTGATATTTATGGTGTCATAGATTTCGAGAAGGGTGGAAAATCCACAAAAGGGATCATCATCACAAAGGAAACATGGGCCGAAAGCAGGACGCACGTAGAGATACCGGCCTCGATCTTCCTACTACTAGCTTAACCCCAAATTAAACCATCATGAAAGCCCGGGATGTGCAGCTCATGCAAGTTTTTATATGAATTATGAAAGGGGGAGAGTTTTTAAACCCGCATAAAGGACATATAAAATCTCATGTTAGGCTCTGACTGCCTTTTCTTTTTTGTAAGCCTTTTTCCCGCTCTCAATATGAGTTACATAGGTTGTTTTCTCATCTTTATCCGCAGAAGACTTATATCTCCCCACCCTGATCCTGAAGGTCCTCTCTAGACCCATAATCTTCTCAACATCCATCTCCTTCAATGATAGGGGATATTCCTCAAGCCGGGATACATCATACAGCAGCTCAGACGGTGGCTGCCCATTCTAAGAGACAAGGCAGGATCCACAACCCTTCCAACGCCTCAACTCTTGGGACCGGGATGTGGGCTACACATTCACCAAAAGAAACTAGCAGCAAACGCAAACAGCGAAACAAAGGCATCATTCATAGAAATACAAAGTCTACAGAGAATAAACAGCTTTTAATATTGGCAGCTTCTCAACTCGTTTCTGGTATCTTCTCTGCCAGTTTTTTCCTCACATCTCCCGGTATAGGATTCTCGACTATTAAGCCGTGCTTTGGAGCTTTGCTCATTATATGTGAGTCGTTTGAGACTATGATTGGTATGCGGTGCTTTAAGGCTGTGGCTATTAAAAAGCCATCGCCTAGGGGTATATTATCTTCTAAGGAGATATTGAGGCCCATTATCGAGGTCTCAAGGATCTTTAACCCACTGGTTGTGAGCATCAGCTTCTCTAGGAGCCTCTCCATGGGTCTTACTCCATAAAACCAGAATAGTACATTATAGGCCTCGAGGATCGTGGTATAGGTCAAATGAATTTCGAGTTCTCCGAGCAAGCCCCTCTCTAAAACCCCCCAGGCATAGGGGTGTGCCGGGCTCTCGTTGTAAAGTGCATAGGATAGGATATCGGAGTCTATAATCCTCAATGCTTAACCCAGCCATAGTGATCCTTTATGGTCGCGGCGTCTACAGAGGCCCTCTCCATGTCACCAACCAGCCTGATCCCCGCGATCTTCTTCACGAGGTCACCTCTATCTTCAAAAGCCCTCAATATGATCGTATCCTTATCAAAGAGCTCCACCCTAAAGGACCTCTTTCCAACAACCCTCCTGATGTTAAAGGGGATTGTGATTCTTCCCTTATCATCCATATCGACCCGTTCTCCCACTCCCACCACCCACACCCATCGACGCCATCAAAGCATAAAAACCTTCCGAAAATAAGAAATTTTCCTTCTCGCTGATGTTGATTGTCGCTCCGAATAGGAAGGCCGTATTTTTCCCCTACGGCCCTGATTCTCCCGGCCATATGGGGGCTGGGGAAAATAACACTTTATCTTTTTAAGGCCCTACTGTGTTAGGGAAAAAGATAAATTTGCAAAGGATCCTATGCTGGGAAGAATTAAGATTAAAAGATTGAAAGAATTAAGAATTTAAACATTAACTTAGATTAAATTGTGGAGGCGCTGTCCCGGTCTTTCTGCTGCTAGATCAGCCACCACGATGAAATCCATTTGATATTAAGTCCACTGGTAAACCCTTTAAGAATATCCGGGATCTACCCAGCCGATGTTAGGCCTTAAAAAGCGGGTGACGGAAACGGCGAAGCAAGATCATCATCTCAGAGATTAGGATAGTTCAGATGTTTTGAGGCCATCCAGCTTATTTCTGGAGGAGGGTCCCGGATGGTTTTATAAAGTTGTAGTTGGATCGAAGTTTAGGCTTAGAGGCTTGATGATGCGGAAGGATGAGGACTTCACAGGCTGGTTTGATAGGGTCATCCTGGAGGCCCAGATAGTGGACGACCGGTACCCTGTGAAGGGCTTCACGGTCTACATGGGCTGGGGCTACAGGATAGCTAGGGCTATAGCCCGGATATTGGAGGAGAGGCTTGAGGAGGAGGGCCACCAGCCGGTCCAGTTCCCAGTGGTCATCCCTGAGGACGCCTTCATGAGGGAGGCTGAGCACATAGAGGGCTTCGCTGCCAGCGTATTCTGGATAACCCACGCCGGTGATACCAGGCTGGATAGGAGGCTCCTCCTCAGGCCGACGTCGGAGACGGCCATATACCCCCTCTTCAAGCTCTGGATTAGGAGCCACGCCGACCTCCCCCTGAGGATCCACCAGACCTGCAACGTATACCGATATGAGACCAAGGCAACCAGGCCGTTATACAGGGGAAGGGAGTTCCTATGGAACGAGGCCCACACAGCCCACAGGGACTACGAGGATGCGGAGAGGCAGGTCAGGAAGGGGGTCGAGATATACAGGTATGTCTACGACCGCCTGGGCCTAAGCTACCTGATCCTCCGCAGGCCCGACTTCGACAAGTTCGCAGGGGCCGACTACAGCGTGGCCTTCGACACATGGAACCCAGACGGGAAGGTGAACCAGATCGGAACCGTCCACCAGCTCGGGGAGAACTTCGCGAAGGCCTTCGAGCTCGAGTACGAGGACGAGTACGGGAGACGCCGCCTCGCCTCAACAACCTGCTACGGGATGGGGATAGGGAGGGTCATCGCGGCGGTCATAGCCCACCACGGGGACGACCATGGACTAGTCCTACCCCCAGCCGTGGCCCCAATCCAGGTGATAATCATACCCATACCCTTCAAGGGATATGAGGAGAGCGTCAAGAGATATGCCAGGGAGGTGGAGGCCGCCCTCAAGGAGGGGGGCATAAGGGTGGCGGTCGACGATGACGACCGCCTCAGGCCTGGCGAGAAGTACTACAAGTGGGAGATGTACGGGGTCCCCCTCCGAGCCGAGGTAGGCCCATCGGAGGTCAATGAGCGCACAGTCACCCTGGTCAGGAGGGACACCTTCGAGAGGAGCAAGGCAACGCTGGAGGAATTAAAGGAAAGGGTTGAAGATCTCCTCGAGAGGCTATATCAAAACCTAAAGGATAGGAGCTGGAACCGCCTGGAGAAGGAGGTGGTCTGGGCTGAGAACCTCGATGAGCTGAAGGCCCAGATAGAGGAGAGGAGGATAGTCAAGGTGAACTGGTGCGGAGACCCCCACTGCGCCTTCCGAATAAAGGACGAGGTGGCCGGAGAGGTGAGGGGAACCCCCTGGGATGGTGGGGAGGAGGCCAAGGGCCCATGCATCATATGCGGAGGAGAGGCCAGGTATGTGGCCATAGTGGCCAGAACCTTCTAAAACCTAAAGTTCTATGACCATGCCATCATAGGCGACCTCGAAACCTCTCCCCCCGAGGATCGAGGTACAGGAACCCCCGGGGCTGAGGATGGGGTTAGTGTGGTTTATATGGGTATAGATCACCCTCCCCACGCCGAGCCCATCCAGCACCTTCACACTGTCGGCCATGGGTATATGGCCGAGCTCATATGAGGTTCTGGAGATCCCGCTCACCCTCCCCAGCTCGTCATCCCACCAGAAGGTCCCATCCAATATCAGGAGATCCAACCCATCCAGACGGGATAGGAACTCCCCCGTGAACCCTCCCAGGTCTGGTGCATATATCAACCTCCTCCCCCCATGCTCAACCTCGTAGGCGTAGGTCCTGCTCGGGATATAAACGCAGCCTCGCCTCTCGGTGTGGGGAACCTCAAACCCCCTCACGGTGAGGCCTCCCAGGAACTCTAAGGGCTCATCCTCCCCAAGGGGGATGGGGTTTAGATAGTCCTCTCCAAGCCTGCCGAGGCTTCCGAAGAACCTGACCTCCTCCCCATCCCCGAAGAGGTATCCTATCAGGTCCTGCGGCCCGTATACGGGTATGTTGAAGCACTTCCCAGTGGAGAACTCGAACAGCCCGACGCAGTGGTCCCCATGGCCGTGGGTCAAAAGTATAGACCCTATAAGGTTCCTTCTAAAACCCCCGCCCCCAACCCCCCTAGGATAGATGCCCACATCCTCCAGCTGATGCTTAAGATCCGGCGAGGCGTCGATGAGGAGGTACCTATCCCCCTCCAGGGTTAAGGCTATGGAGGATCGGGTCCTGGAGAGCCCCCTATCCGAGCGGGCCAATTCACAGTTGGGGCAGCAGCAGTCCCACTGTGGGACTCCCCCATTCGATCCAGAGCCGAGGATGAAGATCTTCACATTTAAGAGTAATACCAACGATGATAAAAAGGGGGATGGATGGGCAGACCTGCCCACCCGAAAAATAAATCTAATTTAGAGGATACATGAAAACGTTGAATCTGGGGTGGATCTCGAGTGCCCATTTTTGCAACGTTGTGCCACATAATGAAGGGTGGCAGGCTACTATTGCAGAGGAAGTCTAAGGGCCTTTTCGGTGGGGATAAGTGGAATGGGGTTGGAGGCAAGTTGGAGGTTGACGAGACCCCAGAGGAATGTGTGAGGAGGGAGGTCTACGAGGAGACGGGCTTAAGGGTCTCAAGCCTCAGGTTCCACGGCACCCTATACTTCTACTTCGGAGACAGGCATGAGGCTGATTGGGTCGTCTTCGTCTTCTCCACCGAGACCTTTGAGGGCGACCCGAGACCAAGTGAAGAGGGGGTTCTAAAATGGTTCCCTGTAGAAGAGATACCCTACGAGGAGATGTGGCAGGACGATAGGCACTGGCTCCCATTAATGCTAAGAGGAGAACGCTTCCGAGGGGAGTTCCACTTCGATGAGGAGGATGGAGAACTGCTAGATTTTAACTTAAAGGCAGGGCTTTGAGCCGGCTCAAACACGAACGATTATGAAGGGGGCCTAGGAAGCCGGCCTAGGGGGTATTGACCTTGGAGGATGTATACGAGCCCGATGAGGACTCGTATCTGCTATTGAGGCATGTGGAGAGGCTCGTCAGAGGCAGGGTTCTGGATCTAGGGACAGGATGCGGGATCCAGGCCATGGCCGCGGCCTCCAAGCCAGAGGTTGAGCTCGTCATAGCCGTCGACCTGAACCCGAGGGCGGTGGGGAAGGCCCTTGAGAGGGCAAAGGAGGCCGGCCTAGCCTCGAGGATAAACCTGGTCATAGGGAGCCTCACAGACTGGCTCAGGGGTGAACTTGACTGGATCATCTTCAACCCCCCATACCTCCCCAGGGAGGAGGGGATCAGCGAGCTCTCCTGGTCAGGGGGAGAGAAGGGGGGTGAGACCATAGAGAGGCTCCTCAAGAGGGCCTATGAACACCTAAAACCCGATGGGGCGATCCTCCTCGTCTACTCCAGCTTGACAGGCCTCGACAAGGATATATTTAGGGGTTATAGGGTGGAGCTCCTGGAGGAGCTCCCCCTCTTCTTCGAGAGGCTCTTCTGCGTACTATTACAGCCTCGATTATGAGGTAGAAGGAGCCCAGAACCTCCCATGACGGGAGGTGGAGCTCAATATACAACATCTCCAGCCCTCTTCCATCTGGGATGTGTAGGCGGCCTCCCTATTCCCTTGTTATCTGAGTGCCGGCCATCCCCTCTAAGGCCTCAAACCCTTCCTCGAGGGATGCTATTATCGCCCTCTCCCCTCCGTGCTCTAGGAACCTTATGCAGGCCTCGACCTTTGGCCCCATGCTGCCCGGGGGGAAGTGCCCCTCGGAATGGTATCTCTTGGCCTCCTCCAGGGTCATCCTCCTTATGGGCCTCTCGGAGGGCTTCCCATAGTCCAGCCTCACGCAATCCACATCTGTTAGGATGAGGAATATGTCAGCCCCCACCTCCTCGGCCAGGACCTCTCCAGCCAGGTCCTTATCTATGACCGCGTCTATGCCCTCAAGCCTCCCATCCCTCATGATCACTGGTATGCCCCCTCCCCCCGAGGCTATGACTATCATCCCGTCGTCCACCATCCTCTTCACAGCCTCCCCCTCTATGATGGCGAGGGGCCTCGGTGATGGGACAACCCTCCTCCATCCCTTGGCGTCAGGCCTGACCTTCCTCATCACCCAACCCCTCTCCTCCATCAGCATCCTGGCCTCCCCCTCCTCGTAGAAGGGGCCCACGGGCTTATGGGGATCCCTGAAGTCCGGGTCATCCCTGTCAACCAAGACCTGGGTCACGACTGTGACCACGGGCCTCTTCAAGTCGGCCAGCTCATTTCTCAGGGCCTGCTGGAAGAGGTACCCGATCTGGCCCTGGGTCATGGCACCCAGGATCACCAGGGGCTGGGGGGGCACGAGGTCCTTAGCCTGCTCCTGCTGGATCGCGAGGTTCCCCACCTGGGGGCCGTTCCCATGGGTGAGAACCACCTCATACCCCCTCCGGATTATCCTGGCTATCTGATGGCAGGCGGTT
>JAGTQJ010000020.1:13804-15394 GCA_018396515.1 Candidatus Bathyarchaeota archaeon
TTCCTCATCTGCTCCTCGGCCGTCCCCCACTCATCCGGCTGCTTTATCGCATTCCCCCCAAGCGCTATGACAACCCTTCTACCCATATCCATCCAATTCCCCGAGGCGAACATTAAAGATAAGCCAACAGGGTTAAAATACTTCTGGTTGAAGGAGGCCGTCCCAATGGGAGGCCATCCCTGGGCCAGCCACACCGATAAACCTTTTTTATAGGCCGCCAAGCCTGATCCCGGGTGCTGGAACATATCCCGGATCATCTGCCTCGGCATAGAGTCCACAGCCGACAACCTGGGAGTGGGGATAGCCTCCTCCGACGGTGTCATCCTGGCCAACGAGGTGAGCACCTACACCCCTGAGAAGGGGGGTATCCACCCCAGGGAGGCGGCGCGCCACCACGCCATGGAGATCGGGGGGGTCATAGCCAGGGCCCTAGAAAAGGCGGGGCTGGAGGCCGGAGACATCGATATCGTGGCCTTCTCCAGGGGGCCGGGCCTAGGCCCCTGCCTCAGAACAGGCGCAACGGCTGCCAGGGCTCTAGCCTCATACCTCGGCGTCCCCCTAGTCGGGGTCAACCACTGCGTAGCCCACATAGAGATCGGGCGATTATCCTCCGGCGCCGAGGACCCCCTCACCCTATACGTCTCCGGTGGGAACACCATCGTCGCGGGATTCGAGGCCGGGAGGTACAGGGTATACGGGGAGACCCTAGACATAGCCGTCGGGAACTGCCTAGACGTCTTCGCCAGGGAGGCGGGGCTACCATATCCCGGCGGCCCAGCCGTCGAGAGGATGGCCCTGAAGGGGGAGAGGCTCATCCCCCTCCCATACGTGGTTAAGGGGATGGACCTGAGCTTCACAGGCCTCCTCACAGCCGCCATCCAGGAGCTGAGGAGGGGCTGCTGGAGGCTCGAGGACCTCTGCTACAGCCTCCAGGAGGTGGCCTACGCTATGCTGGGGGAGGTCACGGAGAGGGCCCTAGCCCACACGAGGAAGCCCGAGCTCCTCCTCACAGGGGGCGTCGCCGCTAATAAGAGGCTCCGCTCCATAATCCAGTCCATAGCAGAGGAGCACGGGGCCACCCCCCACTACGTACCAATGGCCTATGCCACGGACAACGGGGCCATGATAGCCTGGACTGGGATCCTAGCATACACCCACGGGGTGAAAACACCCCTGGAGAGGAGCCATATAGACAGCGACTGGAGGATAGACGAGGTTGAAGCCCCATGGAGGAGGGAGGGCTCGAGGCCAGAGCTGGAGATCAGGAGGGATGAGGACGCCGAGCCAAGAGGATCTAAGATGATCTTGATATCCAAGGGGGCTGAGGCAGACCTCTGGCTCGACGAAGACTGGAATGGGAGGAGGGTGATCATAAAAAGGAGGGTTAAAAAGAGCTATAGACACCCGGAGCTGGATGAGAGGCTGAGGAGGTACAGGACGGCACACGAGGCCGAGGTCATCCACAGGGCGAAGAGGGTGGGGGTCTCCACGCCGATCATCTACCAGGTCGACCCGGAGGGAAAGGAGATAGTGATGCAGTACGTCGAGGGGGTGAGGGTCAGGGAGGCCCTGGAGACCCTCAGCCAGGAG
>JAGTQJ010000022.1 GCA_018396515.1 Candidatus Bathyarchaeota archaeon
CAGAAGTACATGTTCATCCAGCCTCCATGAGGCCAGATTCCCGAATAGAAATGTAGAGGAGTAGGATGTATGAAAAGGTCTTGAGGGGAGAAGCTCGCAAACGATAAGGATCTGCCTAGGGTTGTCATGATCCCGGAGAAGATGAGAGGGAGTGGGGGAATGGGAGGATTTTTATCCCGTCTCCTAGGGAGGTTGATAAGATCATGAAGAGGGTTCCAAGGGGAAGGCTCATTACCGTAAATAGAATCCGTGAGATCCTCGCTAGAAAGCGTAATGCCACTGTTGGCTGTCCCATAACCACCGGAATCTTTGCCTGTAAGCCGCAAGGGCAGCGGAAGAGGAAAGAGCAGAAGGAGAAGAAGATATAATCCCATACTGGAGAACCCCGAAAGAGGGAGGAATAACAAATGAAAAATATCTTGGAGAAGCTGAGACTCAAAAGATAATTTTTGAAAGTGAAGGGTATAAATTGTTGAGAAGAGGTAAAAGATTTGTTGTAGTTAGCTTTGAAAAATATTTAGTGGAGATATAAAGAAAGGAGAAAAGAATTTTAAATGGAAGAAGATAGATCTCAATTTAAAACTCAACGCATATAATGAAGTTCACAGATAATTAGACAAATGATCTCTATCTTTGATTCTCCCAACAGATCAATTTAGGCTCTACACTTCCAGTCCCGGATGGCGGGTTCTCCTAATGCTTCTTTATGACCGCCTTCGCCCATCCCCCATACTTTATCCAGATTATGGCGGTGGCTCCTCCGACGATGTTGCTTAGGGATATGGCAAGCCATGCCCCCAGGGTCCCCATCCCCATGGGGAAGGCTAAGAGGTATCCAAGCCCCACCCTTACCGCCCAGAGCTTAAGTATCCCTATTAAGGTTGGAAATGTGGTGTGGCCTGAGCCCCTCCCCGTGGACATGGCTATCATGAAGATGCCGAAGAAGGGGAGGGTTGGGAGGAGGGTTCTGAGGAAGAGCTCAGCCTCGGCTATTATTTTCGGGTCCTGGGCGAAGGCCCCCACCAGGGTTACCCTCACGGGGTAGACCAGGCCGGAGCCTACAGCCACCAGGCCGAAGAGGAGGAGGGCCGTCTTGTATGAGATCTCCCTCGCCCTCACACTATTCCCCGCTCAGCCCCCATAGGGCCCCGTCGACTATGTCCATTATCACGAACCCTATAGAGTAGGCTGTGGCCGCGACGATCCCGAGGAGGTTGATTATCCTCAACTGTGCCAGGGAGGCGAAACCATTTGTCAAACCTAGGGCCATTACAGGGACGCCTATCTTGAGGACTAGGCGGATCCACTCTAGGTTGATGTCCCTTGTGAACCTAACCTTGAGCTCTGGGTAGCTCCTCCTGATGATGCAGGTCAAACCGATGATGGATATGATCTTACCGATCACGTCGGTCGCTGAGGCCCCTATCACCCCCAGCCTGGGGAAGGGGCCTATTCCCAGCACCAGGAAGGGGTCTAGGAGGGTGTTCACTCCCACCGCTATGCCGTTTATCAATGCCGGCCTCTTTGTGTCCCCAAAGCCTCTGGAGGAGGGTCAGGTAGGTGAAGGAGATGCAGTTGAAGAAGACATCCAAGGATTCGACCGCCGAGTACTTCATAATATCCTCGAATATCTCCGGGGGTGTGGAGATCACCCAGGTGAAGATGTACTCCCTTAGGGATAGGAGGAGGATGCATTGGGCTGCTCCGGTGATAAATGCCACCGTGAAGAACCTAGAGGCTGAGAGGCTCGCCTCCCTGAAGTTCTTGCTCCCAATATACTGGGAGACGATGCTCATGCAGGCAGCGGTCAATGCGTTGAGGAGGGCCTGAAAGAGCATTATAACCGGCCAGACCTGCCTCGGAACAGCAACGGTGACCTCCCCATAGAGGCTCAGCCAGTAGGCGTCGAGGACATGGTAGGCCACGAATATCAGATGGCTGAGGAGGAGAGGAGCCCCAAGCCAGAGCAGGGTGCGGAAGATGGGGCCGCTCACAACCCTATCCCTATACCTCCCGATGGAGTAGGCTTCCTGAGCCTCATCGATTTCAGCCATGGACTCTCAATCAACGGACATCAAGGGTAATTAAGGATTTTCATTTATGAGGCAGCCTCTTCCAAGCCCATCCTCACGAGATTATCCCCCAATTTGGAAAGGAAACGATATATCCAGCCTCAGGTGTGGTCTTTCTGATGCCTTACTGTCCTAGCTGTGGGGCCGAGGTGAGGGAGACCGACAACTTCTGCAGGCGCTGTGGGGCGAGGCTAAAGGAGTTGGAGTATCCCCCCGGAACGCCTGAGGCCGCCGTGAAGTCGGTCATTATAGGGAGGATAGAGGGGATCAGGAGGAGGGATCCCGAGGCCATCTCAAAGCTTATTGATAGGGATAGATACACAAAGTTCGACGACTGGCCCCCATACGAACTCCAAGGGCCCGAAGCCCTAGATAGGGAGGCCGAGGCCCTAAGGGTTCTCAAGGAGTACACCTACGAGACTATGAACTGGAAGATAAACATCCTGGGCGACCTGGCCCTAGCAGCCCTCACCATCAGATACCGGGGAACCATAAGGGATAGAAGCTTCGATCTGAGGTCCAGGGTGACGGCAGTCTTGGCGAGAAGCGGGGATGAATGGAGGATTGTCCACGAGCATTGGTCTAGATTCCCGGAGACACAAGCCCCTCACGGGGAGACGATCAGACATCGGCGCCTCGGATGGTGACCAGAGGAAGCGGCTCTAATCTCGAAAAGGCCAAATAAAACCAGATCTTATAAAAAGGTAAAATAATATGGTCATGTTTCTCCCTTTGGAAGAAGGATCACGAATTAAGAGAGGCCCTCAGATCCCAAGAAAGAGAAGATCTTCAGAATTCAGCTTGATGAGACCATCAGGAACTCAACTATAAAGAATCCTTGAAGACATATTGTAATCGAATGATCCGTAAAGGGCTTGGCTTAGGATAATCAGGGGGAGTAATAATTGGAAGATTCGTATGGAAAAATAGCTCTAAAACTTATGGAGCCACCACTTCAAAGGTGATGATATCAGATTGCTTTGACTGATAGTGCTTTGAATGCCATGAAAACCTCTCAGTCCAAGGTGAGTTGCATTTCTCTGAATGAAGGTTTAGTTATCTGGACGGTGGAGTCTCTGGCCCCTTCAACTTTACAATGTGGCCCGTATCGGATATCTCAACTATTCCACCTTCGAGGTGTTTCTGGCGCTTGAAACTAGCGGTTAACTTCTCAGGTCTAGGTTTGCCGTTGGTTCCCACCGTTATGTTCAGTTGTATACATCGGTTCCCGCCGCGTGTTTATAAGCTTAGCCCCGAACTGGTTATATATGAGCCCCCTAGAGGAGATAAAGCCTGCCGTGAAGGTCTGGCTGGAGAGAAGAGGAAGACCAGTTCTGGGCCAAGGGGGTGCAGCCATACTAGAGGCGATCATGGAAGAGAGATCCCTTTCGGGGGCTGCTCAGAGGCTTGGCATGTCATACAGATACGTCTGGGGCTACTTGGAGAGGATGGGCAGAGCCGTTGGAGAGCCCGTCGTGGAGACCTTTAAGGGCGGGAGAGATGGAGGTGGAGGGGCTGAACTCACTCAAATGGGGGAGTATCTTCTAAGGGAGTATAGAAGGATTGAGGAGTATGTGAGCAGGATCCTGAGAGATGAGGGGCAACAGAAAGCCGCTGGATTGAAGTTAGATATCAGAAACAGATTAAGGGGAATAGTTAGGAGCGTTGAGAGAGATGGAGCAGTGATCAGAGTTGAAATTGAAATCGGCGCCCCAACAATCATAACTGCTCTAATATCAACAGAAGTTGAAGAAGAACTATACATAAAAATAAACGACAAAATTGAAGCAGCAATAAAAGTAACTGAAGTCATGAAAATAGAAGAGTAGAAATTTTCCACCCTCATAACCCCATATTTAATCATCACCTCTCAGAAATTAATTGAACAAAGAAGAAAACAATGTTATCTTCTCACAAAATTGTGCCATTAGATATATCCAAATTTTTTGGGTAAAATAAGCTCGTTTCGGGCTTAACAGAGGACATAAAGCCCGCCTGAAACATAAAAACAGAACCATGTACCGCCTCCTTAATAGAATGCATCTTAATAATATGTTAGATTTTCACCATGTGTTCTAACATTAACGAATTCCAATTCTTATTAAGTCCTTAATTACTTCCCCTTTAGCTTAAATTCCAGATGACTATATCTTATTACGATTCTCACTTCAATCCGAAATTTGTTTATAACAGCATAAAAATTTAATTTACATTCAACAGTTTTTTAAATATAGTTTAGGCAAAGTTTAAATATCTCACACTCTTCAACTTTTACGGATGAAGAAGAAGCTTGTCATTAAAGGTGAGAGAGTTCAGGATGTTGGTTATAGGTTGTTCCTCTTAGATATTGCAGAAGATTTAGGGTTAATAGGTTTTCAGGCTAGGAATGTTAAGGATTATGTTGAGTTTGCAGTTGAGGGTGATAATGAAAGGGTTTCTAGATTTGTAAGTTTTGCTAAAGAGAATTATCCCACCTTCGCTAAAGTAAGTGATATAATTGAGAAGGATTATGAGGGCGAAGTCATAAGTATAGATAGATTTTACCATAGATTCAGCATTGACCAATTGGTGAAAATAGTTGAAATTGGAGTCAACATGCTTGGTAAACAGGATGTAATGATCGCTAAGCAAGACCAAATGCTAAATAAGCAAGACCAAATGCTCAAGAAACAGGATGAGATGCTAAATAAGCAGGATGAGATGCTCAAGAAACAGGATGAAATGCTCAAGAAACAAGATCAGATGCTTATTAAGCAAGATGAAATGGTCAAAAAACAGGATGAGATGTTGGGTAGGCAAGACTTAGTCTTGAAGAAACAAGATGAAATAGTAATGGAGATAAAGGCATTGAGGGGAGATCTAAGAAGCTTTATAGAGGATAGGCTTGACAAGATTGAAAGGGATATAGCTATGATAAAGCTTAAAATTGGATTAGGATAGATATATATTTAAATACCAATTATTCTAATGTTAAAGTTCTGGTTATATGCGTTCTAATTCTTAAACTTATAGATTTATAATGGTTTCGCAGTATGTGAAAGGGATTTAGTTGTAATATAATTGGTTCAATTATAGGTTAAATTATAGCTTCAGAAGCTCTATTGAATTCTCTTAGATACCTTTTATATTTGCTCTTGGACCTCTGTCTCATAACCCACACCATCATGACCATTCACCAGGCAGCAGAAGCGATTTATATTCTCCACCATTTGTCTAGGATATACTGCAGATATGTGAAACCGATTCGGCCTATTGGCCTCGTATCTTCTATTATTTCTATCAATTACTGTTTGTTACCTTTCTGTAATTCTATATCAAAATCAATTCAATTCTATTGCAATTCTGCTGCAAAAGCTAGTTCAATAAAGTTTATTAATTTTCTTATTAAGTGTAGATATCTATATGAGGCGGCATCTTGGTATGTGTGTTTGGTATGAGTCCCTCAGGGGTAGGATTAAGAGGAGTACCTTCATAGAGCACGTCATCAGGCTAGGCCTGAGGTAATATATAAGAGATCAACGAACCGAAGGGGCTGAAAGGCCGCAAGACCCTGAAGCTCTGGTCTCAGCCCTCCCGAGGAAGGGATGGGATAACCCGAGGTATGAGGCTCTTCAATAAAGCTTCGGCGCCTACCTCATCCTCTTGAGGGAAATGATGGATGATACTGAAGAGCACATAAATGGTATCGAGAGAGTTGTGAGCTACCACCTGAAGCTTTAAGCCATGGGGGCTCCCTCATAGGGCTTTATCAGGGTGAGGCCTTCTATTCTTTGGAAGTGCTCGATGTTCTTAGTGGCCAGCCTGTATCTCCTCGTCAGGGCAATGGCGCCGATCATGGAGTCCCTCATCCCTATGGGCTCGCCCCTCGCCTCTAGTTCGGCTTGGATCTTGCCTGCCTTCTCGGCCGATCTCAGCCCCATCCCGAGGATGATCATCCTCCCTAACAGCCTTCTCGCGGCCTCAATGTTCCGCTGCTTCCTCTTGGATTTATAGGCCCCGTAGTATAGCTCGAGGGCATTGATTATCGTAGTTGAGAGGATACACCCCCTCCTCTCCAGCTCGGCCACGAGCCCTATGCTTTCCTCAACTCCCCTCAGGATATCCACTAAGATGTCGGTGTCGATTATGACCCGATCCCCGACGGTCTCCATCTCCTCCAGGCCTCCGAGAGGAGGCTCCTTATCTCATCCCACTCCTCATCCGACATCTCCCAGGAGCCTGCGAGGTCGGTTATCCTATCCCCCTTTCTGCTCAAGCTTAGTAGGTATCGCAGAGCCTCATTGAGTGAGACCGGGCGCCCCAGCCTCATCTGGAGCTTCCCCGCCACCCTGGTGAGGCCTGTATAGGCGTCCTCCCCTATCTTTATGGTCTTCATGGCTCTGGTTCTCATCTTTCCACTTAGTAGAATAAGTAGTAAAATTTTAATCTTTCTCCGAGAATCAGATTAAGGCTCCGGCTTACCAGCATCCCCCCAGCATTCCATGATAACCCGATTACGAAAATTAAGGGAGTGGAAAAGCTTTGTAATTAGCAATAGAAAGCTTGGCAGAACTTTTAAAGGAGATTGATAGTATATAAGACAAGCAATGTGGTAGGATATCTATGGGCAATCTGGAAGAAGGTTTAAGGTGGTTGGGCTAGGCCGAGGCCGATTTTAAAACAGCTAGAGACTGCCTGGATGATGGAAACTATTATGCAGGTGCCTTTTTCGCCCAGCAGTCAGCTGAGAGAGCGTTGAAGGGTTTCTTGTACTCAAAGGGCTATAGGGCTCTCATAACACATTCTGTCACCGAGCTTCTTGAAGAAGCTTCAAAGATTGAGGGGGTTTCGAAGGGTTTGGCGATCATGGAAAAGAGCTTGATAGACACTATATCGGCTCAAGGTACCCAAACTTTTATCCCAAAGGTCCCGCATACAAATATTATACAGAGGAAATAACCCGACGATGCTTAAATTACGCAGAGTCGATATTGAAAGAAGTGAAGAGGTTTTTGAGAAAATAGAGGCTTATGTAAATGAGATTGTCAGAAGTTTTAACCCATAACTCGTCATCCTCTTTGGCTCATTTGCCGCCGGCGATGTAAATGAGGGCTGCGATATAGATATACTCATCGTTGCGGATTTTAAGGAAGACTTTCTTGAACGGATAGGAACGCTAATGAAACTGAACACTTTTGGCATACCTGTCGAGCCTCTGGGCTATACGCCTGAAGAATTTGAAGATATGAAAGGGCGGAAAACCCCTTTCATCCTAGAAGTTCTAGAGAAGGGTAAAATCCTTTACAAGTCATAAATATTTGGCTACGTCAAACTTAATATATTTAGCCTTATTCCCATTCACCGTGTGAAGTCAATTTGCTCTACTCTGAGATTGTCGACATCTACGAAAAGGGAATTGAAAGTTTTTAACCACCAAAAGGGAGGAACGAATTAGGATGCATAACAGAAATACCAATGAGGGAATTGAAAGACCCCTTTCCTCCCTAAGTTCAACGAACATCTTAAAATATTGGGTCCCATATAATAAATTCTATGCCCATTTTTGATTTTTCCTTGAAAAATTGCTCAAATTAAAAACGGTTGAAAGAGGGATTCTCCAAGCCTAAAAAGCCGGATCGAGCCTTAGATGAACCCGGTAAAAAATCTAGGGGGGTAGTGTTTTTACATTGAGAGACGGCCTTAAAAACATAGAACGCCGCTTCCGAAACATGATCCAGGTATAAGGAGGCCTCATTGGTGACCAGCTCCGGGGCCATTAGGTTTTGTAAATGAAGATAATTCCTCTAGCAAAACTTACAACCTATATTAAAATACAAATCGACGGAACCGCTTTATTAGATGGGCCTCCAGGGCGACAGCTTGATAACCTCCTAGTGTATGGTGGTGTGGGATGAAGGCCATAATCGTCGTTGGGGATGGGCTGGCTGACAGGCCTCTTAAGAGCCTCTCGGGCAGGACCCCGCTGGAGGCGGCTTTGAAGGAGAACCTCGATGCCGTGGCTAGGGAGGGGGTGTGCGGGATAATGGATGTGATCGGCCCTGGGAGGCCTCCTGGAAGCGACGCAGCAAACCTCGCCCTCCTAGGGTATGACCCCCTAGAGTGCTATAGGGGTAGGGGCGCCCTTGAGGCCCTTGGGGCAGGGGTGGATTTGAGGCCGGGCGATGTGGCCTTCAGGGGGAACTTCGCTTGCGTCGATGAGGATGGGGTCGTTGTGGATAGGAGGGCTGGAAGGGTTGAGGGATCCATCTTCTCCGAATACCTCTCAGAGATCCGGTTGGTCTCTCACCCCGATGTGGAGGTGAAGGTCCTCCCAACCCTAGGCCATAGGCTCGCCGTTGTCCTCAGGGGGGAGGGCCTAAGCTGGAAGGTCTCGGACACCGACCCCCATAGGGATGGGATGAGGATCCTAAGGTCCATCCCGCTGGATGGGTCGCAGGAGGCATGGAGGACAGCCGACATCGTGAACGAGCTGACCCAACTGCTTAGGGAATTGATGAGCCGCCACCCGATTAATAGGGAGAGGGTTGAGATGGGCCTTCCACCTGTAAATGCCATCCTCCTCAGGGGGGCTGGAGAACCACCGGCCATAAGGCCATTAAAAGAGACCTACGGGGTGAGGGGGGCCTGCGTAGCCGTCACCCCCACGGTTAGAGGGGCCTGCAGATGGGCGGGGTTCGACCTATACACAGCGCCTGGAGCCACTGGAGGGGTTGACACAGATGCCCTCTCCAAGGCCAAGGTCGTGGAGAGAATCCTTCCGGAATACGATCTGGTCTACCTCCACATAAAGGGGGCTGATAACGCGAGCCACGACGGAGACCCCCATCTCAAGATCAAGGTGATAGAGAAGATAGACTTGATGGTCGGCTACCTCCTGGAGAAGATAGACTGGAGTGAGACCTACATGGCCGTGACCGCTGACCACACAACGAGCACAAGGGCAAAGGAGCATGTCGGCGACCCTGTCCCACTGGCGTTAAAGGGGCCTGAGGTTAGGGCTGACGAGGTGGACTCCTTCTCCGAGAGGAGCTGCGCGAGGGGGGGCCTGGGGAGGATCAAGGGGAAGGAGCTCATGCCCATCATCCTAGACCTCCTTGGAAAGATGGAGATATTCGGGAGCTGACCCCTCGAAGGGTTTATGACGACCTCCCGACATCGAACTATCTGTGGCTCCCGGTTGACCAAGTATATCTTCATCACGGGCGGGGTTATGAGCGGCCTGGGTAAGGGGATGGTCACATGCTCAATAGGCAAGATGCTCCAGAGCAGGGGCTTCACCGTGAGCGCGGTCAAGTGCGACCCCTACCTCAACGTCGACGCTGGGACCATGAACCCATACATCCATGGGGAGGTCTTCGTCCTAGACGACGGATATGAGGCCGACATGGACCTAGGGGCCTACGAGAGGTTCCTCGGGATAGAGCTGACAAGGCTGAACAACATAACCTCGGGCCAGGTATACCAGGACATCATAAGGAGGGAGAGGCAGGGGGGATACTTAGGCCGATGTGTCCAGATAATCCCCCATGTCACAGACGAGATAAAGCGTAGGATAAGGCTGGTCGCATCCAAGACGGGCGTCGACGTACTCCTCATAGAGTCGGGGGGGACCGTGGGGGACATCGAGGGCCTCCCATTCCTCGAGGCCTTCAGGCAGATGAGGCTCGAGGAGAGGAGGGGTGACACCCTCCTAGTCCATGTCACCCTGGTCCCGGTCCTCGACGCCGTGGGGGAGCCTAAGACGAAGCCCACACAGCACAGCGTGAAGGAGCTGAGGTCTATAGGGCTCCAGCCCGACATCATCGTCGCCAGGTGCGAGGCTGGACCCCTCCAGAGGGAGCAGAGGGAGAAGATAGCCCTATACTGCAATGTCGAGGAGAGAGCCGTGTTCTCCTCGATAAATGTGAACCCCATCTACAAGCTCCCTTTGGTACTGGAGGAGCAGGGGATGGGAGACCTCCTATGCGAGTACCTAGGCCTCATCAGGAGGAATGCCGAGTGGTCGGAGTGGAGGAGGATGGTGGAGAGGTTCGAGACGCCGAAGGAGACAGTGAGGATAGCCATGTGCGGAAAGTACGCGGGCCTAGCCGACTGCTATGTGAGCGTGAATGAGGCCCTGAGGCACGCCGCTGCCGCCTCAGGATGCAGGGCTGAGATATCCTGGATAGAGGCTGAGCTCTTCGAGGAGGACCCCTCCCGGGTAGAGATCCTAAGCGACTATGACGGGGTCCTCGTCCCAGGGGGATTCGGAGAGAGGGGAACCGAGGGGAAGATAAGGGCGATAGAGTACTGCAGAACCAGGGACATCCCATTCCTAGGGATCTGCTACGGCCTACAGCTGAGCATCGTGGAGATCTCCCGCCACCTCTTAAACCTCCAGGGGGCCCATACCACCGAGTGCGATCCCAAGACACCCCATCCAGTCATTGACCTACTACCAGAGCAGAAGGGGTTGACCGATATGGGTGGAACCATGAGGCTGGGATCCCTCCCAGTGAAGATTAAACCTGGAACCATAGCCCACAGGCTCTACGGCTCCGAGCTGATCCATGAACGCCACAGGCACCGATGGGAGGTAAACCCAGCATACTGGGAGATGCTGGAGGAGGCCGGAGTTGTCTTCTCCGGCTGGAGTCCGGACGGAAAGAGGGTTGAGATAATAGAGCTCCCAAGGAACCTTTTCTTCATGGCAACCCAGTTCCACCCGGAGTTCAAGAGCAGGCCCTGGAGCCCCTCCCCACCATACTACGGATTCGTGAAGGCGAGCCTGGAGAATAAGCTTAAAGAAAGGAAAAGGTGATCTAAAGATAAATAATTACAAACCGATGATATCCTGTTCACCATATAAACCTTATAAGAAGAAGAATCGACTACATGGAATATCGATGATTGATCAAAGCAGATCCAAAGACTTTTATTACTCTCCACTCTAATAGGTTAGATGTGGTAGATGAAGATTTTGTCAAGGAGCCTATCGAGGATCCCCATAAGAATATCATTTCCAGACCTGAACTCAAGCCCGGAGGCGAGGGGGGAGCTTGTTAGGATCTATGCCCCTCTAACTGTTGAGACCATACTGAGGAGGCTCCCCATCGATGGAAGAGCCCACAGGATAGATGGGGGGATCTCCATAATAATCGAGATCAGGAGGGGGGAGGAGAAGCCCGTGAGGAGGGTTGAGGAGGGAAGCATAGCCTACTGGCCCATGGGAGGCGCCATAAACGTATACCTGACATCCACCACTACGCCGAACCCCGTCAACAGGATCGGAAGAGTAATCGAGGGGCTAGAGGTGCTGGAGGGAATCCCCAGCGGATCCCGCGTCAGGGTAGAGAGGGCTAACTCTTAGAGAGGGTGTATATCTTGAGGTTGTGGCCGCCAGAGACCAGATCGACGACCTTCCTCCTCCTCAGCTCCTCAAGGAGCCTCTTGGCGGCGCTGACCTTTATGTTGAACTGTATAGCCACCTCGCTGGGAGTGATCGCACCCATACGCCTAAACTGGTCAAGAACCTCCTTCTTCTCAAAGTCTGGAATCTCGAGGGAGCCGATAACCTTCTCAACCTTCTTCTCAGCCTTCTTCTCAGCCCCCTTCTTGACCTCTTGCTGCTTCTCCATCTGAGACAAGCTCTTCCTCTGAGGCATGCAAATCAAGATATCTGCCATATGGGAGACTGATAAACTTGACGCGATATCCCCGGCTCCTGAAGAGGCTTAAAACTGAAACGCATCAACCCTAAAAATTTCCCACGAGTTCACTACCTCAGATATCTCTCTATCTCCTCTGCTGTTAGTCTTCTGAAGGTCTTTGTGGATGCTGGGATGACCGCTGCCCTGAGGTCCCTAGCCGTTGGGCTCCCCTCCGAGGCCGTCCTGACAGCTGATAATGCCAGGGCTATGGCCTCCTCCAGGTTCATATCAGGCCTGTAGCCCTCCTCCAGCACCCTGTTCGCCTCATCACCCCTCCTCCCAACGGCCGTTGCCCTATAACCCCTATAGGAGCCGCTCGGATCCGTCGAGAATATCCTACACCCAACCCTATCAACACCCCCCACAATCATGCTCACACCGAAGGGGCGGACACCGGCATACTGAGTATAGGCCTGGATGAGATCGCCAATGTTGCTTATCAGAACCTCGAGATCTATGGGCTCATCGTATATCAGGCGGTGATTCTGGCAGATTAGGCGCCCCTGCTCTATCAGGACCCTCGCGTCTGAGCTGAGGCCCGCTATGGCTGCCCCCACGTGGTCGTCTAGCTGGAATATCTTCCTGTAGTAGTCTGGGTCCTCGAGCCTGCTCTCGGGGGCCTCATTGGCGGCCAAGACAACGCCCTCGGGTGAGGCGACGCCTGCGATCGGAGCCCCCCTCTTCACGAGCTCCAGCGCATACTCAACCTGATAAAGGCGACCCTCAGGCGAGAAGATCGTAATAGCCTCATCATAGTCCCTCGGGGAGAGCATCCTATTCAGCCTCTTGGTCTAATATCGATGATGTGAGCCTATATAAACCTCTTTAAGGATAGCTATTGGGGCCAAGATCCCTAGGGAGCCTCCATCTCTGAGGGTCATTTCTTGAGGGCTTGTATGGCTTCCTCGGTGGCGGCCCATCTCCCATCCGTAGGCTTAACGGCCTTCCTCTCCTCTAGGATGGCGAGGTGCTCGGCTGCGAGCACGTGAGCCAGGCCGCGTTCAATTCCAGCCCTTTCAGCTAGGTGGTCGACTATCTCCTGGAAAGTCCTAGGCTCCATGCAGAATCGGATTATGGTCCTCCTATAATAATGTTGAAGCAGCTCCCTAAGCTCCTTTGAACCCATCAATTTGAACTATTATCTCTATGGAAAAATCTTCTCCAAAGGTCTGCTTCAATCTTGTCTCCGGCATCATCAGGGCCAGTGCCAAGGCTGGTGAAGCTTTATGGGTTGATTGGGCCTCTTCTCCCTTCCATACCTCTGGAGGGGTTTTGTGAGGTGCCTCTGAGCTCTGGGGGGGTGGAAGGTAGATCCCTGTTTTTGGCCTCTCTCCAGTCTAACAGCCCTTTTCCTCAGTCCTCGATCCTTGAAATCGCATCTCCTGCATCTGAATCCTTTCCCCCTCCCCATGGACTCCATGCTACCCCCGCATACTGGGCAGGCGGGGTTGAGGAGGAGTATCAAATCCTTCAGCCTAAGGATCTCGAGTTTCTCTAGGTTTATGGTCAAACCGGTGATGCCCTCCCCCTCCCTGACCCCTCCGGAGGCCCTCACCTCGTCCCCTGGGATAAGGCTTCTAACGACCTCCCTGAACCTCCCCGTTGGCTCATAGGCTGCGCACTCGACCCTGCCAGTTCCATCCTCCAGGGTGAAGAATACATGGCCTCCTGGTATCACCCTCGGAGGGCTGAAGACCACTCCAGATACCACCGCCGGGGTGTGGGGCCTTAGATCCGAGATCCTCGAAACGGCTCCTAGGTGGGCGTCGGTTCCCTGATTGGTCCTGAAGATGACCCACCTCTCGATGGGCTCCTCCGCCTCTATCATCATACCAGCCCTATGAACAGCCTCAGGGGACTCCCCCCTAACCCCGAATAGAACCGGGTCCGGGCCGTGGGGGGCTATCAATGGGCGGAGGGTCTCCGGGTCGAGGTTGTTGAAGGTCTCCGAGCCCATCACATGGTCCATCTCGAGGATGGAGGAGAGGCTGAGCCTCCTGGGTCTCCCACGGTTCTCGGGCCTCCTGTAAGCCAGGAGCTCGTAGGTGTGGTCCCCCTCGAGCTGGTTTCCAACCGCCGCGAGAGCCCCTATCAGGCCCCTCATCCCCTTATATCCCAGGGCCATGGCGCAGTGCCTCTCGATCAGGGATTTCGCGTGTTCCAGTGAGACAAGGCCATGGACTGCCTCCTCGGCGAAGAGCTTCAGGGCCTCGGGGACGTCCCCTATGTGGAAGACTATGCCCGGCTCCGTCTTCACATCCTCGAACCACCCATTCTCCTCTACCACATCCATGACGCATCCCACTATCAAATCCTCCATCGACTGGTCAGCCTCAACCCTAAGGCAGACAGCCCCATTCCCCCTCGTCTTCCAAGGGACATTCGGGTTAAGCCTCACGAGGTTGGGATAGTCGATGAACCTGACACCAAGGTTTATGAGCCTCTCGACCAGTAACGCCGCGATGTAGGTGGTGCAGCCGCCCTCCAAGGAGTCGGTGTCATCTATCCCTATATGAAGGATCAAAGGGGACCAAACCAAAGGAGGGCGGGGAGGCATAAATAATAATATAAATGGATGGGAGGCCCTACCAGCCGGCTCCCTTCGATGCCTTCCATGGACCCTCCATGGAGATTCTCAGTGGATGCGAAAAGGAATATTAAGTCATAAATTTCATTCCGAAAGGAATATCTCGAACCATAACTCCCCGGTAATGATGTTACCTGAGCTCGACGCCATAGCCGCTAGGAGGAAGAGGCTCGGCCTCACCCAGTCTAAGCTCGCCGAGCTCACAGGGGTAAGCCAATCCTACATAGCCAAGCTAGAGTCGAGGAGGATCGAGCCCTCATATAGGAGGATAAAGGCCATCCTAGAGGTGCTGGAGAGCCTCGAACAAAAAAGCGAGATGAGGGCCTCCGAGGTCATGACCCAAGATGTTGTCAGCGTCCAGGTCAACGACCCAGTCCAGAAGGCGGTCGACCTCATGAGAACCCACGGATTCTCCCAGCTCCCAGTCCTAGACGGGGATAAGCCCGTAGGAAGCATATCCGAGAGGACCATAATAGAGAGGATGATATATGGAGAGGATAGGGGAACCATTCCAAGGAGGCCCGTATCCGAGGTCATGGACGAGGCCTTCCCCCAGGTGGGTGAGGACGCACCCATATCCCTACTAACAAGCCTCTTAAGGGTCTACCCAGCCATCTTGGTCTCAAGGAGGGGGAAGATGATCGGGATTGTCACCAAGGCAGACCTTTTAAAGACCCTAGGATAACGGTGGAGAGGCCCCTCCGATTACCCCTCCCCCTCAACTCTCGAAAATCAATTCGATAAACTTAATATTTAAAGAAAATCTGTAGCCTCATTTAATCATATTTGGACATTTGTGTAAATATGTTTGTGATTCACTATTCTAAGTCATTTAAGCCTTGATGGATTCTATTA
>JAGTQJ010000021.1 GCA_018396515.1 Candidatus Bathyarchaeota archaeon
ACCTGCGGCATCTACGAGCCGGATGCCATAGTGGTTCTAGACCCAGCCCTAATAGACCTCCCAGAGGTCAGGAAGGGGCTGAAGAAGGGAGGGATCGCCATATTAAACGATGTTAGAGACCCGAATCAGGTGGACCTTGGGGTTGAGCTCTCGAAGGTGGCGACCGTCGACGCGACAGCCATCTCAGCCGAGATCTTCGGGAGGAGGCCCATACCCATAACCAACACGATCATGCTGGGAGCCATAAGCAGAGCCACGGGCTGGGTTGGGCTCAAGTCCCTTGAGGAGCCCATCAAGAGGATGTTTCCGGGGAGAACGGGGGAGCTTAACATAGAGGCGTGCATGAGGGGATATGAGAGGGTGAGGGTGCACAGCCATGAGCCAGGTGGTTAGAGCATTCAGGCCCGTCGTGGACAACGATAAATGCATCAGGTGCGGGAACTGCCAGACCTTCTGCCCAGAGGGAACCGTCCTCCTCACAGGAGAAGGGGTCATCCACGACTACAGGTACTGCACCGGATGCGGTATATGCGCCAACGAGTGCCCGGTGGGGGCCATAGAGATGGTCAGGGAGGGAGCTGGATGAGCTTCACAAGGATGATGGAGGGGAACGAGGCCGCAGCCTGGGGGGTGAAGTTGAGCCGCGTAGAGGTGATACCAGTATACCCCATCACCCCCCAGACAGAGCTCATCAGCGCCATAGCCTCTATGATAGCGAGCGGGGAGATGAAGGCCCAATATATAAAGGTCGAGGGGGAGCACACGGCCATGGCCGCCGCAATAGGGGCATCAGCGGCAGGAGCGAGGGTCTTCACATCCTCCGCAGCTCAGGGTATCCTCTACATGGAGGAGGCATTATGGATGCCTCCCGGGATGAGGCTCCCCATCGTGATGTGCATAGTCAACAGGGCCCTGGCTCCCCTCGGGGGGCTCCGCCCAGACCACAACGACTCCCTCCTCCAGAGGGACACGGGATGGATACAGCTCTACTGCGAGAACAGCCAGGAGGTCCTAGACACCATAATCCAGGCCTACAGGATAGGGGAGGACAGGAGGGTCTACCTACCCGTCGCGGTCTGCTACGACGGCTACTTCGTCTCTGCCACCGCCACGCCAGTAACAGTCCCCGGCCAGGAGGAGGTAGACCGCTTCCTACCACCATACAAGCATGAGCTTTACTCCCTCATGCCTGAGGATTACAGGCGCCCCCAGTGGGGGACTAACATAGCCAGGGCCAGATACGAGGTTCAAAAAGCGATGGAGAGGGCAAAGGGGGTGATAGAGGAGGTGGATAGGAGCTATAGGGCGAGTTTCGGAAGGGGATACGACGGCCTCCTAGAGGAGTACTCATGCGAGGATGCGGAGGCCGTCCTCATAACTATGGGGTCCATGACGGGGACCGCCAGAGATGTCATAGACGAGATGAGGGAGGAGGGAAGGAGGATAGGGCTGGTCAAGATGAGGTGCTTCAGGCCCTTCCCCTCGGAGGAGCTGAGGGAGATGGCCAAGAGGTACCACGCGATAGGGGTGGTGGACAGGAACACGAGCTACGGCTCGGCGGGGGGAGGGATCATAGCTTTGGAGATAGCCAGGGCCCTATACCCCTTGGATGACAGGCCCCTCCTCCTGGACTTCCATGTAGGCCTTGGAGGTAGCGACGTGACGATGAACCAGATTAGGTACATGGCGGATAGGGTGCTCGAAGCCCTAGATAGGGGAAAGGTTGAGGAGGAGGTAGAGTGGGTGGAGCTCCTCGACCTCGGAGAGGTGATGTAAAATGGATAAGGAGAAGATCTTCGAGGAGCACTATAAGAGGAGCCTGATAAGGGCTGGAACAGCCTGCTGCCCAGGCTGCGGCGGCCCCCTCTTCTGGAGGATGGCCCTAGAGGCGCTTGGGCCGAAGACGATCATATATGGAGACGGGCCGTGCGCCTACTGCGCCATCAGGAACATCCTCGTCCCCACCCTCGGGATCCACTTCTCCTTCGTGGCTGATGGGGCCACGGGCATAGCGGCTGCCCTGGCTGCGAAGGGGAGGGATGACATCACCGTCGTATCCTCGGCCGGGGACGGGGCCACCGCCGACATAAGCTTCAACAAGGTCTCAGCAGCCGCGGAGAGGAATGAGAACATCATCCAGATCTGCATCGATAACGAGGCCTACATGAACACGGGGATCCAGAAGAGCGGTTTAACCCCCTTCGGCGCCTGGACCACCACGACCCCAAGGGGGAAGGAGACGCCGAAGAAGAGGATCCCCATGATCCTAGCCCAGCATAGGGTCCCCTACGTCGCGACCGTCTCTGTGGCATATCCAGCTGACCTGAAGGCGAAGATCGCGAAGGCTAAGGGGATAAGGGGGTTCAAGTACATCCACTCGGTCATACCCTGCCCGACGGGGTGGAGGTTCGACCCCGCCAAGAGCGTTGAGGTGGTCCGCCTGGGGGTTCAGACCTGGGCCTGGCCCCTCTATGAGGTTGAGAACGGCATCCTGAGGTTGACGGTTAAGCCGAAGGCCAGGCCTATAGAGGAGTACCTCATGGCCCAAGGACGCTTCAGGCACCTCACGAAGGAGGAGATAGAGCTCATCCAGAGGGAGGTGGACGAGGAGCGCCATAGGCTCCTGGAATACGATGGGAAGAGCATAATCCATTAAACCACCTAGGCCGCGGGGGTCAACTCGATATCCTTCAGCCTTGAAGGCAGGCCAGGTTGTATAAATGAAGTTTGAATTCGCCGTCCTAGGGCATGTGGCTATAGATCATGTGCTGACACCCGAGGGATGTAGAGTACAGCTTGGAGGCCCCCCAACCTACGCCTCCCTAGCCGCTCAGAGGCTTGAAGTTGCCCTTAGGGCCGTAACGAAGATAGGGGAGGATATGCCCAAAGACCTAGGGGATCAGCTCAGAGGGCTGGGGATCGACCCGGAGAGACATATATCAAAGGGTTCCAGGACCACGAGGTTCATCCTCGACTACAGGAAGTCGGAGAGGCGCCTCTCGGTTATCAGCATATGCGATGAGATAGGGAGGGTGGAAGACCCCAACCTGCCCATGACCGTCCTCATAGCCCCAGTGATAGGTGAGATCCAAGAAGAGGCCATAAGAGACCTGAGGGGCAGAAGCCTCGCCCTCGACCCCCAGGGATTCACCAGGAGGGTGGGCCCTAATGGGTTGATCCTCCCTAAGACCTGGCGCGATGAGGAGATCTTGAGGCACGTCGAGATATACAAATCCTCCCTAGAGGAGCTGAGGCTCGTCACAGGGGTGGAGGATCCCTGGCTAGGGCTCGGGAGGATCCATGAACTGGGGGTTGAGATCGCCATAGCCACGATGGGCGAGAGGGGGAGCCTCCTCCTAGCAGGGGGGAGGCGCTACCTCGTTCCAGCCTATCAGGTGGAGAGGGTAGTGGACCCCACAGGGGCGGGGGATGCCTTCATCTCCGGATACCTATCCGAGCACCTGAAGGGGGAAGATCCCTTATGGTGCTCCTCGATGGGCTCATCCATAGCCTCAGCCGTCATAGAGACGAGGGGGGCCAGCATCGAGGCCTCCAAAAACCAGCTCCTTGAAAGGGCTGAAGAGGTCTACAACAAAATACTCAAGCTCTAGCCCCTCCAGCCCCTAGCCAAGAAATAAACGCCAAGGGACAGGAGAAGGCCTAGGGTCCAAAGCCCGAAGAGGGTCATCCAGCCACTAGAATCCACGACAGGTGGCTGAGGGACACCCGTTAGGGGTTCCTCCATCCCCTTAGCCCTCTCGGTTGAGTCCAACTTGGCCATCGATTCCCCCCTGGAGATACCTCCAGCAATATACTCAACTCCCGATGGGATGGAGGAGATGGCGGCGAACCCGAGGAAGGATGCGATGAGTATGTAGAGGAAGACCTTGCCCCTCAGCCTAGAAGCCCCTTTAGGCCTATTAACCTCCCCCAAGCGGAAGCCATGCACATCATGAGGTCTTACTCCAAACTATAAAAGACTAGAGATTCGAACGATGCCATATGCGCCGGACCGGTTCTCACGATCCCATCGAACTCGATTCCAGCTCCGCTTGTTGATTGGAGGACGCTTGGATAATAACTTCGAAGGTCCGCCCTCAAAACGGGGATAGATGTCGCTTGAGATACTGTCAAGTTATTGTTATACATCGATGATCGAAAAACGGAGCATGAAAAGAATTATATCATCATTTGTCAAAATGATCTCGGTTTTCGACTGATGGGTCCAAGGGTGAAGGAGAATTGGGTCTGCAGGGGCATCCTATCTGCCTGTGAGTGTTTCAGTTGTGAGAACAAGGTCAGATATAGGCTGAGGGGAGACAGGGTATATGTGCTTTGTAAGAACCCCTGCAGCTTCAAGCCCATAACGGGTGAGGCCAGACCCCCATTAAGGGAGCTCCCGGATATCGAGAAGGCCCCGGGCCCCTTGGAGACCCGAGCCAGGAGGAGAAGGGAAACCGGTCTATCCATCTAGTGGACAGGTGAATACGAGCGCGCCGTCGCCTTTCCTATTCGAGCCTCCAATATACCTAAGCCTTCTCTGAGGGCTCTAGGTCGGCCTCAGCCTCCAGGCTCTGAGGGTCTCATGCCAGAGAATTATAGCTGGGATGATGCCCATCATGAGGGCTGCGACCGTGTGGCGGGTGGGGGTTAAGGGGAACTGGGTTATGTAGGTGAGGAGCATGGATGTCATTAGGACCGCGTAGAAGAGGTGTCTGGGGAGCATGAGGCCCCTAAGGGTGACGAAGTGGCGCAGGACCCCCACCTTAACCATCCTCACGAGCCTGTACTCGCCTCTAACGCCCTCCACGAGCCCCAGCTCCTCCAGCTTGTTCAGGTGGTAGGCTGCGACGCTCGGGCTGCTGAACCTAAGAGCCCGCTGAACCTCCCTAACCCCTATGGAGGGCCTATTAGTCTTGAGAAGGTACATATAGACGAGGAGGGTCTTCCCCTTGAGCTCAGACTCTATCTGGAGGTCGTCCCTCTTCAATATAGATCAGCCCCTAAGCCCTCCCATGGTCAAGGAGGTTGAGGATGGCTAGAGTTGCATATATGGCCTCCTCGGTCCTGATGGTCTCACATCCCTGACCAGGCATAGTATTGACGTTGAACTGGAAGAGCTCATCTACCTTTCTTCCTTCCCTTGATAGTATCTCCTCTATCCCCTCCCTCGGGGAGCCGAAGGCGACCAGAGCACTCTTAGACCTGATCCATCGATCCCTCAGCTCCCCAGATATCTCTGGATAGGGATCACCATATTTGGAGGTCGCTATGGTCAGATCGAAGCCCCCCTCTTTAGCCAGCGCCCCCAGCCCCCTCTTGGATATATGAACCTCGTATCCCCAATACTCCTTTATCTCCCCCCTGCCTATGAAAACCCCACGAGGCTCGGGCCTGGTCTCTGTTATCCTTATGGTCGCCCTTCCACCCCTCGACGGAGCCCTTCCGGTCACCCTCACAGGCTTCTCCACACCTACATATACCAAGGATGTCTCTCCATCCATATCCTGGACTATTCCCTCCCTTATCTCCCCAACCCTGAGCTTCGAGGCCCTATCCTCCAGGGGGTGATGGGGGGTTCTTAGGGGTGGGAGCAACCCCACATACCTCAGCTCGGGCCTCTTCTTGAATAGGTGTCTCCTCAGGTATTGGGGTGTCTCCATGTAGTTTAGGATGAGGCGTATTAGGTGCGCCTCGTCGGGCTGATCCGGATAGATGTATATATCCTCAACTTTGAATATGGCCGAGGCCCTCGCCACCATGCCTATAACCCTGGTCTTCTCCCTGAGATGCTGGAGCTCTGAGACCATGGATGAGGGTATGGCTATCGAGAGCCTAGGAGATGCGCGCCTAAGGGCTAAGGCCAGCTCCCCCCTTCAGCCTCGGCCATGACGGCCAACCCGTCTTGACATATATCTCCCTCCTCTCAGGATCCTCCAAGACCCATCTCAGAAAACCCTTGAAGCTCCTCATCCTCCGGACCTCCTCCTCACCCCCCACTCCAAGCCTGACAAGGCTCCTTATGAACTCCCTCTCAGCCATCTCCTGGGTCTCTCCCACGATCCTCACATCCTCGACCCTGAACCCCCTCTCCACGAGCACCCTCTTCGCCTTGGAGAGAATGTAGCCCTGGCAGATTCGGATCGGCTCCTCAGAAACCCCAAGGCTCGACAGTCCCCTGAGGACTATCTCCGAGGCCTCCTCGAGGTAGAGCTTCAACCTGAAGGCGTCGCACCTGAAGAGCTGGATTGGAACCTCACCCACGAAGTGCTCCCCAGTCTCACACCTCCTCAAGACGATGACGGCCCCGCCCACGAGGTCGCCCCATCCTGCTTAACGCCCGCGGCCAGCGGGTATCGTCCACTTCGACGACCATCGTGCACACCTAGATAGAATGAGGGGAAGGCTATAAGGGTGAGGGGCCTCACCCATCAGATGGCGCTCTACAACCTCCCTGAAAAGGCTATTAACCTGTGAGCCGATGATCCAATGCTGATCGGACTTGGCGAGGATTGGGTTGATAGTCCCATCCTCCAATACGACGATGGAGCCGGAGTTCTATAGGATGCTCCCCAAGGGCTTCTCGGTTCACACAGCCCGCCTGAGGCTCGGTGAGGTCACCGTGGAGGGCTTGACGAGGATGGAGGAGAGGGTTGAGGAGGAGGCGGAGAAGCTGGCGGACGCCTCGGTTGAAATAATAGGTTACGGATGCACCAGCGGAAGCCTATTGAGGGGTAAGGGACATGAGGAGTTGATAGAGGAGAGGATAAGGAGAGCATCAGGGGTGCCCGCTGTCGCCACAGCAGGGGCCGTCGTGAGGGCACTTAGAGCCCTAGGGGTGAGGAGGGTGGCGGTTGCAACCCCCTACATAGATGAGATAAACCTCTTGGAGGAGAGGTTCCTAACCCAACACGGATTCGAGGTGGTGAACATGGTGGGCCTGGGCCTCAAGGACAACCTGATGATAGGAAGACTGAGTAAGGGGGATGTCGAGAGGCTTGTGGAGAGGCTGAGGCTCGAGGAGGTCGAGGGGATATTCATAAGCTGCACAAACCTCCCCACAACCGAGCTAATAGGGGAGCTTGAGAGGAGGCATAAAAGACCCGTTATCTCAAGCAATACAGCCACATTATGGGCGATGCTAAGGGAATGTAGCCACAGGGTCGAGATAAGGGGGTACGGCACTCTCCTAGAGAACCCACCGTGACCCCCCTTGTGATGGCCTCAAACTCCATCTAGAGGCGGTCATCTTAATCGATAGTTTTAAGATGTATGTCTGGGTAATTAGTTGCGGAGATAGGCTTGGATAACAAGATCAGAGTCATCATATATGGGATAGGAGCCATCGGGAGCAGCATAGCCAGAGCCGCCCTGGGGAAGAAGGGCCTCGAATTGGTGGGCGCCCTGGACATATCCAAGGATAAGGTTGGGAAGGACCTCGGGGAGGTATTGGGGCTTAATAGAACCCTAGGCATCACAGTGACCGATGACCCAGAGGGCCTCTTCTCGAGGATCAGGGCAGACGTGGTCTTACACGCCACATCCTCCTACCTTAAGGATGTATACCCACAGCTTGAGGCCTGCATAAAGGCAGAGATGAACGTGGTCTCTACATGTGAGGAGCTCTCCTACCCCTACTATAAGTATCCAGAGCTCTCAAGGGAGCTGGATGAGATGGCCAAGGAGTACGGGGTCGCTGTCCTAGGAACAGGCATAAACCCGGGCTACTTGATGGACACCCTGCCCATAGTCCTCACCGCCCCCTGCCTAGAGGTGAGGAGGATAAAAGTTACAAGGATGATGGACTCCTCGAAGAGGAGGATCCCATACCAGAAGAAGATTGGGACCGGGCTGACTGTGGAGGAGTTCAGCAGGATGATAGAGGAGAAGAAGATAACTGGACATGTGGGTCTGGTTGAGTCGATAGCCATGATCGCAGACGCGTTGGGATGGAGGCTGGACGAGATCCAGGAACTCCCACCGGAGGCGGTGATAGCCGAAAGGGAGATCGTAACCTCCTACACCACCGTGAAGCCAGGCCGGGTGGCGGGCCTCAAAAGCGTCGCCCACGGGGTGAGGGGAGGGGGGAACGTGATAACCCTCGAATTCATATCCCACGCAGATGTGAAGGAGGAGTACGACGCCATCACCATAGAGGGTACCCCCAACATAAACCAGAAGATCTCAGGAGGGGTACACGGGGATCTAGGAACCGTGGCAATGGCCCTCAACTCTATCCCGAAGGTGCTGAATGCCCAGCCGGGACTATGGACCATGAAAGATCTAACCCTCCCATCATCAACCCCGGAGGACATGAGGACCTACATCCAGTGGAGGGAGGAATAGCCAAAACCAGAGATATGCCTCGGGAAGATGAGATCCATGTGGTTTTGAGTAATTGAAGGGCGGTTGACCCCTAGAGATGATCTCGATCCCCCATTAAATTCCACATATGACGGTCCCCTTTAGCTTCTTCTGGTCGATACGCTTCCCTATGGCCTTGACAATCAGCCTCAGCCCCTCATCACCTTGAAGAACAGAAGCCTGCCCATGAGTATTTGGATCGCATAATTGATCTCCCTAATCCTAGCCTCGAGATAACTCCTCGTTAAGAGATATACCCCCCCTTCACCATTAGCAGAAATAACCCCTTCTAACATCAAAGAAATCGAAGCATTCGTAGTCTTATTACGCCATGGGGTTATTCATAAAGGTTTATTGAATGTTAACTTTCACTAAAATGTTTAATGCTTAATAATGCTTAAACAGTTTTTGCTCATCAATTCTTGATGCAAATTAAATAAGAAATCCAAACGATCTAAATTTATGGATAAGGAGATAAATCTTATTAATGAGTTAGATAAAGTATGATGATTTCTGAAAATTAAGAAGATCATCATATAGTAAGTCTCATCATTTTTTAATAAATCTAGGGTGGATATGCTAAACAATGACACCTCAAGGTTTTAAGCCTCGAGGCCTAAGTATATCCTAGGAAAGTTGATGGATAGCATAGATGTCGCGGAGACCGTGGAGGAGTTCCTCGGGGAGAGGGATTGGCGCTCAAGGGAGAACAGCAACCTGGGATACAGCTTCGGCTCGGTGTTTCTACGAATAGGTGGGGAGGTGATAGAGAGGTACACCTTAGGGAGGATATACCCGAGGGAGGTGGCCGAGGCCCATGTCAGCGGGGACATACACATCCACAACCTCCCCATGGGAATAATTGGATACTGCTGCGGTTGGAGCATAGAGGACATCTTGAGAGAGGGCTTCAACGGAATACCGGGCAAAACTGAGTCCTCCCCCCCTCGCCACCTCTCCACGGCTCTCCTCCAGCTCGCCAATTTCCTAGGAACCGTGCAGAATGAGTGGGCGGGAGCCCAAGCCATAAACTCCCTAGACACCTTTCTGGCCCCATACATACGTGTCGATGGGCTGGGCTATAGGCAGGTGAAGCAGGAGGTCCAGCAGTTCATCTACAACCTAAACGTCTCGAGCAGGTGGGGGGGACAAACCCCATTCACTAATATAACCCTGGACCTAAAACCCCCAGCAGACCTAGCTGAGAGGCATGCAATATACGCTGGAGGGGAGCTGCCCCAGACATACTCCGAGTTCAAGCCCGAGATGGAGATGATCGACAAGGCCATCTTCGAGGTCATGATGGAGGGGGATATGAGGCAACGCATCTTCACCTTTCCCATCCCAACCATAAACATAACAAGAGACTTCGAGTGGGACGGCGAAGTGGCAGATGTACTCTTCAGGATGACAGCGAAGTATGGGAACCCATACTTCCAGAACTTCATAAACAGCGATATGGACCCCAGTGAGGTGAGGGCGATGTGCTGTAGACTTCGGATAGACCTCCGCGAGCTATACCGCAGGGTCGGGGGGACCTTCGGATACGCTGATAAGACTGGGAGTGTGGGGGTTGTCACCATTAACATGCCCAGATTGGGATACCTTTCTAAGAACGAGGACGAGTTCCTTGAGAGGCTGGATAGGATGATGGAGCTGGCGAAAGAGAGCCTGGAGATAAAGAGGAGGGTTGTAGCCGAGAACATGGAGAGGGGATTACTACCCTTCTCAAAGCGTTATCTCGGAACCCTAGACTGGCACTTCTCAACCATAGGCCTGATAGGCATGAATGAGGCCTGTCTCAACCATCTTGGAGTGGACATCGGAAGCCCGGAGGGGAAGAGGTTCGCCCTCAAAATCCTAGACCACATGCTGGAGAGGCTGAGGGAGTTCCAGGAGGAGACCGGTAACCTCTACAACCTCGAGGCGACCCCCGCGGAGGGGGCGAGCTACAGGCTGGCCCTCCTCGACAAGACGAGGTATCCGGACATCATAACAGCCGGAATCGAAGAACCATACTACACGAACTCAACTCATCTCTCGGTCGAGTACACCGACGACCTATACGCGGCGCTGGAGCACCAGGAGGAGCTCCAGGCCAAGTACACCGGTGGGACGGTCTTCCACGTCTTCCTTGGAGAGAGGATCCCAGACCCCGAGGCCTGCAAGCTCCTGGTCAGGAGGATAGCTGAGCGCTTCCGCATCCCATACTACACCATCACGCCCACCTTCAGCATATGCAGGAACCACGGATACCTCCCAGGGGAGAACTTCAAGTGTCCAAGATGCGGGGAGGAGGCGGAGGTTTACAGTAGGGTGGTGGGATACTACCGCCCTGTCCAGAACTGGCATAGGGGCAAGCGGGAGGAGTATAGGAGGAGGAGAACATACGCCGTGATAGGGGGAGGATGAGAAGAAGGCTCCCAATAGTAGGCCTCCAGAGGCTCTCCCTGGTGGACTATCCAGGGAGGTTATGCACCACGATATTCACGGCTGGATGCAACTTCAGATGCCAATACTGCTTCAACGTCGAGATAGTCCTGGAGCCCAACAAGCTTGAGAACATATCCGAGGAAGAGACCCTCAACCTCCTGAAGGAGAGGAGGGGATTCATAGACGGGGTATGCATAGGGGGAGGGGAGCCGACCATCCACGGGGCCCTCCCAACCTTCATCGGGAGGGTCAAGCTCCTGGGGCTCAAGGTCAAGCTAGACACGAATGGGTCGAGGCCGAGGATGCTCAGGAGGCTGGTGGAGGAAGGTCTTCTGGACTATGTGGCCATGGATGTGAAGGCCCCCCTCGACCGATACCAGGAGGTCGTATGTGCGAAGGTGGATGTCGAGGCCATAAAGGAGAGCATAAGGATCCTCAGGAGGGGGAGGGTGGACCACGAGTTCAGAACCACAATAGTCCCAGGGCTCATAAGCGAGGAGGATGTTAAGGAGATTGCGAGAACCCTAACGGGCTCGAAGCGTTATGTCCTACAGCAGTTCAAGCCGGGTAAAACCCTAAACCCAAAGCTGAGAGATTTAGAGCCCTATCCAGAGGAGGTGCTGGAGAGGCTCAGGGATATGGTCGCCCCCTACTTCTCAGAGTGCAAGCTGAGGCTATAGCCCTTCAATAGACCCTTGAAAAACTAGGGAGGGATTAAACAATCGGAATATGCAGACCCTAGAGATGTTGCAGGAAAAGGTATCTTCGGAGGATATATCCTCCTCATCCCAGGAGGAGGCTATACAAGCCCCAGTAGATAGACGACGAGGGGGGTGAAGAGGACCTCTATCAGGGCTGCCAGTAGGAGGAGGGGAACTATCCTCCTTACGAACAGCTTTAAAGCCCCTTTAACCTCGGCCCCAACCCTACCCCTACCCCTCAACCGGTTTATAAACTGGTACCCGATCCCCAAACCAGCTGCCATGCTGAGGAGGATGGCCGGGATCTCCACAACCCCATGGGGGACCAGGGCCGCTAGGGTGAACATAATCCCCCTCTCCCTGCTTATGCTGTAGGAGAACCATCCCAAGAAGAAGCCGTTGAAAGCGGTGAATATTAGGGGTGGGATGCCGAAGAGGATGCCCAAAACCATCCAGACGAGGCTCTTCAGAACGTTATTGGCGAGGATGAAGAGGAAGATGGATGGGAGGCTCATCCCCTTCAACTCGGGGAAGGGCTGGATGAGCTCCTCAAGAAGACCCCCTGGCATGCTCTCACCCAGGTAGAAGCCCGAAGCGAGGGAGAAGATGAAGAGGAGGGAGCAGATGGCGAAGGGACCCTTAAGGCTCCTGACATACTCCGTATCCCTCCCGAATAGGGATGATAGGGCTCCGGTCAGATCTCCTCCACCCCCTCAATCACCCTCCAAGCCGCTCTCACATCCCTGGCAAGGACGGTCCTCCGATTCTCCCTCAAGGCCATCTCCACGGCCATCCTCGCCAGCCTAGATCCGTATTCGCCTATCGCCCTCCTCATCTCCTCCCCGGCCTCTTCACTGACCTTGAGGTCGCCGTACTTCTTAATCAGCCTCCTCATAGGGGCGAGGGTGAACTCCTCAGCCAATGCAACCCCCAACCATATTTAAAGCCAGCCCATTGTTATATCTTCCGCGGCAGATGCTGAACATAGTCTTCGTCGAGACCGCCCTTGAGACGGTTCCCCGAACCATCCAGGACCATCCATCCGTCAGGAGGGATGCTGAGAGAAGGGGGAAGAAGCCCTCAGAGGTCCTGCTCGACAGGAGCCTCCACCACTCAGCCATGAAGGGTCTACTAAAGGCCCAAAAGAGGGGGAGACCGGACATAATCCATTTCTGCCTCCTAGAAGCCCTGGGTTCGCCCCTGAACCTCGAGGGGAACCTGAAGGTCTGGATACACACCCTTGGAGGCTACGCCATAATGGTCGCGCCTGAGACGAGGCTACCGAGAGACTGCCTGAGGTTCAAGAGCCTCATGGAGCAGCTCTTCGCCCTGGGAAAGGTTCCACCGACAGGGGAATACCCTCTCCTAACCCTGAAGAGGATGAGCCTATCGGAACTGCTGGAGAGGGTCGCGCCCACAAGGATAGTAGCCCTAACCAGCCATGGAGCCCCCCGAAGCCTAGAGGAGATATGCAGGGGTCTCGCGGAGGAAAATAATCCCACAGTCCTCATAGGAGCATACCCGTCAGGGGCGATGGAGGAGGAGACCCTATCCCAGGCCCATGAGGCCTTCAGCATATACCCCAAGGTTCTGGATGCCTGGGTTGTAACCTCCCGCCTAATATACGCCTACGAGAGGGCTAGGGCCTAAAAACCCATTAGCCCTCAAAGAAAGATCATAAAATACCTCCCCTTATGATCGATGATCATCTCGATGTCAATAATGGAAAAATAAAAATGGAGGTGGTGTCTTCTTCAGATAAACCTATTTTCAGCGTCCCTTTCCCTTACCCCTCTGGGGAGGCTGCCCGCCCTTTACCCCTAGCCCCTTTGGTCGGGTAGTTCCTTGAAGGATCTCCTCAGCCTCATTGATAAGCTTCTCAGCCTCTTTTAGGTTCTCTCCAGCCTCTCCTCTAATTTCCATCGAGCTCGCCGCGCTGTTCAGAAGCTCCTCAGCCTCATCCAGCTTCTCCTCAGCTTCTGTGACGTTTAATCCCTTCTTCTTTAACGCATCAATGGAGTTTCTTAGGCTTCTTATCCTAGCCTCAAGCCTATTGATCTCCCCTAGGAACAGGTTCAGTTCTCTCCTCTCGAGGTTTCCTATTCCTCTCTCAACAAGTTCAACGGCCTCTTCAAGCTCATCTGAGGCACCCTCGACATCTCCCCGTGCCAGCCTCTCCCTAATCCTAGCCAGTTTGGCCTCCACATTCCTCAGGGCCTCGATGCAGGCCCCCATCTCCCTCTCCGTGAGGCGCAGCCTGAACCTGAATACCTTCTCCTCAAGGCTCCTGACCTGCTCCTCCATCCTCTCCATAAACCTCAAAGCCTTCATCGCCTTCAAGCGACCAGCCGCGGAGTTCAAGAGCCCAGTCAGCCTCCCGATCATCCCCCTAGCTATAGCCAGCTCTTGAGCCGCATCTGTGACATTACCAGCATACAGCTGCACTGTAGCGTTGATCAAGTGCTCCTCAGCCTCTGAGATCATAGAATTAAGGGTGCTAGTGATGTCGGTTAGAACGGTGCTTAGTGAGGTTAAAGTGCTGTTGATCCTGTTAAGGGTTGCGTTCGCCCTCTCTATGGCAACCCTTAGCCCTTGGGCCCTCTCCAGCTCCTCTAACTCCTCGTATAGCGGTGGTGGGGGCGCTATTCTATGGGCCCTCTGGAGCGCTATCATGAATCTCTGAAGGGCCTCAAAGGCCAGGTTCATGGCTGCTCTGTATTGGCCCCCATCAAATAGGTTTTGGGCATCCTCTAAACATCTGACCCCTTGATTATAGCTCTCCCTAGCATCCGTGGGTATCGTTATATTACTTTCCTCAAGTCCATGAAAGGCTATCTCCACATGATTTCTGCTAGTTTGTGCCATGCTTATTAGGTTCTGGGCTAGTTCTTTCAGCTCTGTGAGGACTACGACGAAGCTCGTCTCAGCGGCCTCATCGCCCGCGATAGCGTATACGTTGTACCTTCCCGGAATAATGTCCTCAGGTAACTGGAAATTGTATATATAGGTGCCATCTTCCTCTGCCGTTATGGTGATATTTAGAATAGTCCCCCTAGTACTGTTTATTAGGATGGTTACATTAACCTCTTGTCCCACCGTTCCATTTATTATAACCTCTTCCCCTGGGAGGTAGTAGCTCTTAATTGTCTGGATGGTTAAGGGGGCAGCTGCTACCCATCCTGCGATTATCATACTCGGCAGGGTTATCAGGGCGAGCATCACCAGGACGGTTGCTCTTCTCTCCATATTCATCTGGTTCTCTGTGATGTTATTTCCAGTATTAGAGGAATCCCATGGAACGGTTTGGAACACCTGTTTCATCCTCCCCTCCCGCGCCTCCTCAGCCTCACGAGGGTCTGGCCTCCCACCTCCTCCACCTCCACGAGCCCCTCCTTCCTCAATCTCCTTATCAGCCTCCAGGCGCTGGTCCTTGGCATATTGAACCTCTCCCTTATCTCGCTGGCGAAGGCCTCACCCCCGGACTCGGCCAGAAACCTCAAAACCTCTCTATCCTCGAACCTGAGATCCGTCCTCCTCTCCAAAAACTCCTCGAGGGATACACCCTCAGGCTTCTCAGGCCTCTTCGTCCTCCTCCTGAGGATGTAGAGGATGGCTCCTATGATGATCGCTGAGGCTACTCCTATGGATAGTGGGAGGAGGGGGCTTAAGGGGGCCCGAGCCGTTGCTGCGGCGGCCTCAGCCTGTCTGGCCGAGGCCTCAGCCCTCCCATAATCTCCAATCCGATA
>JAGTQJ010000026.1:0-7712 GCA_018396515.1 Candidatus Bathyarchaeota archaeon
AGTGCTGCTATTGGACACCATAAAAAACCCAGGATTAAGGGTTGGATGCAGGAGGATACACCGATACATAGAGGAGCCAGAGAGGAGAATAAGCCCGAGGGAGGTGATCTCGGCCGGGCTCAGCGGGAACCTGATGGGGCCTCGAACCACGAGGCACTTCTTCCCCTTCACGAGACCGCCGAGGATAGACCAACCATTAGACACCCTTGAGAAGGGCCCACCGAGGGATGTCTCGCGATACATAGAGAAAATGACGATAGAGGAATGCAAAATAAAAATAAAAGACTGGCTAGAAGAAATATCTGAAGAAATAGAATATCTAAGGAAAAGAATTCACGAAGTAGAAAAAGAAAGAGAAGAATTTCTCATTAGAATAAAAGAATTAAAATAAGTGTTTACAACTTCTAGATTGAAAGTTTTTAAGCCTCTAAAGACAGATAGTTGATTTGATGGATCTAGATTCCCTGAAGAGGTTGGTTTCCTCCGAGGTCGATAGATTAAGGGACAGGATAATATGGATGGCTGACACTATCCATGAGAACCCAGAGATAGGCCACAAGGAGTTCAGGGCCTCGGAGATATTGACATCCGCCCTGAGGGAAGGGGGATTCGAGGTGAGGGTGGGTGTGGCGGGCATGAAGACCGCCTTCACCGCCTTTAAGAGAGGCAGGGCTGAGAGGCCCGTTGTAGGCATCCTCTACGAGTACGACGCCCTGAAGGGTCTTGGGCACGCCTGCGGCCACAACCTGATCGGGGCTGGAGGCGTGGGAGCCGCCCTGGCATTGAGCAGGGTGTTGCAGGATGTAGAAGGGTCGCTGATGGTCTTCGGAACCTCCGCGGAGGAGGGTGGGGTGGAGAACGCCGGCGGCAAGGTGATAATGGTCGAGGAGTTCAGGGCCGCTGATGCCTGCCTCATTTGGCATCCAGGGTCGAGGAATATGGCGAGCCGCCAGAGCTCCTATGCTAGGGAGGCGATCCAGTTCGAGTTCTATGGGAAGGCCGCCCATGCAGGTGCCGCCCCATGGGAGGGGGTGAACGCCCTGAACACCCTCCTCCTGATGTTCAGGGCCATAGACGCCCTACGCCAGCATGTCAGACCAGATGTCAGGATCCACGGGATAATAGAGAAGGGGGGAGAGGCCCCAAACATCGTCCCAGACTACGCCTCAGCGAAGTTCTATGTCAGGGTTGCGGACATAAACTATCTCCACGAGGTCTCGGAGAAGGTGAAGAACTGCGCCCGAGGCGCCGCCATGGCCACAGGGGCGGAGGTCAGGTTCTGGAACTACGCCAACACCTACGCAAATACTATAGTAAATCATACCCTTGCTGATGCCATAGAGGAGAACATGAGGGCTCTAGGAGTCGAGGTGTACAAACCCCAAGAGAGGAGGATACCTCCAGGAGGAGGCTCCACAGATGTGGGGAATGTAAGCCAGGTGACCCCTATATGCAGCTTCTACCTAGTGATAGGCCCAGAGACCCTGGTGGGGCACACCCCCGAGTTCAGGGAGGCTGCGAGGTCTGAGAAGGGTCACGAGGCCGTCATATTGGCCGAAGATCCTCGCTATGACAGCCCTGGACCTCTACCTGAAGCCGGGGCTCTTAGAGAGGGTTAGGGAGGAGTGGATGAGGGCGAAAGGCCTTCTTTAATTAAATCCGGTTCGGCTCAATACTTTAATAGAACCCGAAATTGATGTTGATCTGATTAAATTGGGGCTTATAAGTTCAATGGCTAAGAAAGAGAGGCATTTTCGCGTAGAGATTGAGGAGGCTTTATGTAAGGGCTGCCTGATCTGCGTCTACGCCTGCAACAAGCTTGGCGGAGGGGTCTTGAGGAGGTCTGAGAGGAGGACGCTCCTAGGGGGCCTCTATCCCACCCTCGCCGGGGAATGCATAGGGTGCAGGTGGTGTGAACGCCTCTGCCCGGACCTCTGCATAAGCGTTGAGGAGGAGTAACCATGCTTAGCCCTGGGAGGCACCTGGTACTGGGTAATGTGGCCTGCGGGGAGGGCGCCATAAGGGCTGGGTGCAGGTTCTTCGCGGGTTATCCCATAACCCCTGCGAATGAGATCTCCCAGTACATGGCCTCTGAGCTCCCAAAGGTGGGGGGTTTCTTCCTCCAGATGGAGGATGAGATAGCCTCCATCGCCGCCGTGATAGGGGCCTCCTGGGCCGGGGCGAAGGCCATGACAGCCACCTCTGGCCCAGGTTTCAGCCTGATGCAGGAGAATATCGGATACGCCTATATGACGGAGACACCCTGTGTGGTCGTCGATGTCCAGAGGAGCGGCCCCTCAACTGGCCAGCCCACCATGCCCTCCCAGCAGGATGTCTACCAGGCGAGGTATGGGGCCCACGGCGACTATGAGGCCATCGCCCTCTCGCCCTGGTCTGTCCAAGAGATGTTCGATTTGACCGTGAGGGCCTTCAACCTGGCCGAGAGGTTCAGGGTCCCAGTCCTCCTCATGGCGGATGGGGCCATAGCCCACATAAAGGAGAGGCTCATTGTCCCGGAGAAGGTCGAGGTCCTGGAGAGGAGGAGGCCTGAGGGCCCTGAATGCACACCCTTCGGCACCGACGACCCCTCAGGGGTTCCCGAGATGCCCCTACTGGGGGAGGGGCACAGGCTCCTGATAACGGGCTCCTCGCACAGGCCTACTGGGAGGAGGGATGACAGCCCGAGATGCATGCAGATGAAGGTTGAGAGGATAAATGAGAAGATAAGGAGGGCGAGGAGGGAGATCACGGACATCGCCACCCATCACCTCGAGGACGCCGACCTAGCAGTTGTCTCATATGGTGCCTCAGCTAGGCCGAGCTATAGCGCTGTGAGGAGGGCTAGATCCATGGGGGTAAGGGTGGGAATGCTCAGGCTGAGAACCCTCTGGCCCTTCCCGGAGGAGGAGGTCTCAGCCATCTCTGAGGAGGTTAGAGCCATCCTAGTGGTCGAGATGAATATCGGGAAGATGGTCAGGGAGGTGGAGAGGGCGGCGAGGGGCCGGGCCCAAGTGGTCTCCCTCCCTAAGGTTGGGGGGGTTCTCCACACCTCGGATGAGATACTTGAAGCCATAAGGAGGCTTCAACGATGAGTTTGAGAAGCCTGAGGTATCTTAGGGAGAGATATGTGAGGGAGCTCCCAACCCTATTCTGTCCCGGGTGTGGGAACGGGATAATCCTCAACTCCTTCATCAGAGCTATAGATCAGCTAGGCATACCCCAGGATAGAGTCCTCTGCGTCTCAGGGATTGGGTGCTCAGCCTGGATACCGAGCCCATACTTCAAGGGGGACACCCTCCACACCACCCATGGGAGGGCCCTGGCCTTCGCGACCGGGGCTAAGGTCTACAGGCAGGACCTGGTCACTGTGATCTTCACCGGGGACGGGGATGGGGCGGGGATCGGGGGTAACCACCTCATCCATGCGGCCCGCCGAAACATAGATATGACCACCATCCTCGTCAACAACATGAACTACGGGATGACTGGAGGCCAGCTAGCCCCCACAACCCCCTATGGGGGCCCGACGGACACCTCCCCATATGGGAACCCCGAGAGCCCATTCGACCTCGTTGAACTCGTCTCAGCGGCCGGAGCCACCTATGTAGCCAGGTGGACAACCTACCACGCCGTTGAGCTCACCCGGAGCATAATGGAGGGCATCCAGCATAAGGGCTTCTCATTCATAGAGGTCCTAAGCCAGTGTCCAACAAATCAGAGGCACATATTCAGGATCAGAGCCCCCATCGAGGAGCTTCCAACCCGGATACTTGAGATGTTCGCTGAGAGCACATACATCCGTGGTAGGCCAGCCAGGACAGACTACTTCTACATCCTCCCCAAAATCCCAGCCGAGGAGGCGATAAAGGAGGTGAACGGGGCATTGGGAGGCCTAGAGGCCAGGGCTAGACTGGTCGACCACATATCCTATGGGAGGTTGATAAGGGTGGACTCCGAGGAGGTAGATAGGGCTAAAGGGATACTGGAGGGGCTGAGGGTCACCGAGAGGGTTTTAGGGCCTTTGGAGGGGAAGGTGGAGTTAGGGGTCTTCGTTAAGAGGGAGAAACTCGAGTTCACCGAATCCCTGATGAACATCATAAAGAGGGCCCAGGGGGGTTAGAGATGGAGGTCAAGATCCTCCTCTCAGGAACCGGGGGCCAAGGGATAATCTCAGCCGGGGAGTTCCTATCCGAAGCCCTATTCAGGGCTGGCTACGAGGTTGTCAACACCAGGAGCTACGGGACGGAGGCCAGGGGAGGGAGCAGCAGATCCGAGATCTTGGTGTCGGACGGGGAGATCTATGAGATAGAGGTGGGTGAGACCGACATACTGGTGGCCATGTCCACCCCAGCCTACAGGAGATACATAAACAGGGCTAAGAAGGGGAGCCTAGTCCTCGTTGAGGAGGATATACTAGCAGAGATAGGGGATAAGGAGCTGAGAGCAGATGTTGAACTGGTCTCAATCCCAGCTAACAAGAAGGCATCCATTCTGGGAAACCCCATCGTCGCCAACATGGTGATGCTGGGGGCCCTATCTAAGAGGACAAAGCTCATCACCCTCGAAGGACTAAAAGAAGCAGTAAACACGCTTATGCGCCCCCACCTGAGAGAGATAAACATCAAGGCCTTAGAACTCGGATATCAAGAGGCCTAAATACCTATAATATCACTATGACCATGAGTGCTGAAGGCACTTCTGCCTCGCTTAAAATCCCTTAGATTCCAACTCCATCCGCACCGATAATAGAAGAACCCCACTCAAGAACCTTATCGAGTCTGTTACCATCAGCTCTTGGGTGTCATGCAGCCTTTGCTCCCATATGGTCCATATAAGAGCTGAGGCTCTGGAGCATTAGGCCATCTACAAAGGGTCTCCCATCTACTCCCGCTCATAGAGCCTGTGGCCCCTCATCTCCAGGATTTTGCTCTTTCCCTAGCTCCACCTAGGGATTCGCAGCTCCTTGGATGGCGGGAAAAGAAAGCTACTTAACGTTAGACAGTCGATTCAAGGTGATAGGTATTGGCTGAATTTTGAAATTATGCTGTGCTCTACAACCCTTTAAGGGTCTTGATGGAGTCTGTTGAGCTTGGATCTAGGCCGTAGAGGAGGCCGAGGTAGACCGACGCGTAGTCGCAGACGTATAGGACCGAGAGGATTCGGGAGAGCTTCCCCCTCCCCGAGGCAGTTATCTCAACGATCCTACTCACCCTTCGCTCGAGGAGGCTCTTGAAGGCGTCAACCTTCCTCTCCAACCTTCCCTCCCCCTCCGGGTCTCTGATCAATACGAGGCTTAATGGCCTCCTCAGCTCCTCCACCCCCTCGCGGATCATCACCGCGTTGTGGAAGCCCTCAGGGAATGAGCCCGAGGAGGCTGGAACCTTGCTGTTCTCATTGAGCTGGGTTCTAAACCTATACGCGATTCCCTCGAAGATCCTCGGGCCAAAGATGAATGGTATCGTCCCTTTTAGGGCGAGGGCGGCCTCCTTAGCCCTATTAAGCCTCGTAGGGGTCTCGGGGGCGAGTTCATTCCTCAGGGTATCAATCACCCCCAAGGCCTCCTCCCACTCATCCCCCACGCTCTGGGATAGGCCCATCCTCCAAGCCAATTTTATAATCGCGGAGAGCTGCCATGGGAGGGAGGCCCTCGGCTGCATTCCCCCAGGGAGCTTGACCATGGGTATACCCCTCTCCGCCGAGAGCCTCTCCATAACCCCTCCAGAGGTTATCGTCACGACCTGGCAACCCCTCCTAAGCCCTTCCTCTAGGGCTGAAAGGGTCTCCTCCGTGTTGCCTGAGTAGCTGACGGCTATAAGGAGGGTCTTCTCATCCACGAACCCGGGGAGGTGGTACTCCCTTGAGACTAGGATTGGGATGGGGGAATCCCCTAGGAGCCAGTCGCTCAGGATTTGGCCACCTATCGCGGAGCTCCCCATTCCCGCAATCACGAAGGCATTATACCTTCTTTTGAGGCATACCTCTAAAGCCTCGGAGGCCTCTGACCCCTCCCTTAAACCTTGGGGAAAACTCCTGAGAGACTTCAGCATCCCCCCCTTATCATGGTCGTAAAGCTTCCCAACCTCGTCGAGAACGGTCTCCATCAGAATTAGTTTGATAACTTAAAAAGAAGGCCCTTTCTATCTTCCGGGGGCTAGCGTAAACTTTGCCAAGACAGAATAGAATAATGATCAAATATTTAAAGAGCCCTGATTTGTCTACATCTAAATATTTAAGTGTCTACCAAAAAAGGAAGTTTAATGTTATTAAACTTCAACTATTTTTCTGAGTTCATCAAGTAACCTTTTGGAGTGCTCTAGGGCTTCTTCGACAAAATCGTATCCTCTATATGGAGCCGCCATAGACTCTATGTTCGATAATCCTTCCATAACCTGTCTAATTCTATGCTTATCCATCTTGTTTAAGGCGTCCTTCAGCTCTCTTAGGGCCGCCAACACCCTCTCGGCTTCATATGAGTAGTACACGTAGGGTGAGAGGAGTCCCTCTATAGCCTCTATTTCATGCATGGCCACACTAACACTCATAATTACCACCCATATGAAGATCTAATAAGATCTAATAGTTAAAATATAAAAGAATTATTTTTGATGCGAGCATCCTCTACAAGTTCATCAGATGGCCTCTAGGTCGGAATATCCAGAGGGCTGGGGAGATTTTACCCCTTTGAGTTCCTATTATATTATGTATTGTGAGATTCTTCCTCATCTCCTCTATTTCTCCATATAGCCGCAGAATCTGCAGGCGAGGTAGGCGTAGGCCTTTATCGCCGTGAGGTAGTCTTGGACTCTTATGTGCTCGATGTCTGTGTGGGCGAGCCTCTCCTCTCCAGGTCCTAGGCCTATGACGGGTATATCCAGCCAGGAGTAGAACCTCCCATCCGTGGCGAACCTCCATGTGGTGAGTCTGGGCTGTCTGCCTAGGGCCTCAGCTAGGATCGATCTCGCCTCCTCCACCGCCGGGTACCTCTCCGGATCCGTGTAGAATCCGGTGAACCCCCTCAGGCCCCTGACCACGCTTGATGGGATGATCAGGGCTTCTAGTTCTGGGTCCTCCATCCTCATGTCTGATATCAACCCCTCCAGTGCACTCTTTAGGGCCTCTGCGGGATAGTCGGGGCCATTCCTGCAGTCTATGTATATCTCACACTCATCGGGGATCACGTTTGAGACGTTCGGTTTAACCTCTAGCCTAGTCACCGCTATAGTGGTCCTTCCAAAGATCGGGTGTTCAGGGAGCTTGGGCTCGATCTCCTTTCTAATCCTATCTATGAGGTTTACGGCCTTGTAGAGGGCGTTAACTCCCCTCTCAGGGGCACTGGCGTGGCAGCTCCTCCCCCTTATGTGGATGCTTACCCCTGAGGTGCCCCTGTGGCCTAGGGCTAGCTCTAGATTGGTCGCCTCTCCCACGATCACTAGGTCCCCCAGAAAGTGGCTATGCTGGATGGTCGCTAGGGTTCCAGCTCCCCCAGTCTCCTCTTGGGCGACCGCTGCGACTTTGAAGTCCCCCTTCAACCTTATTGGGAGCCTCTTTATGACTGCCCCTGCCATGGCCATTGCGGCTACTGCCCCCTTCATGTCAGAGGCTCCCCTTCCATATACCACCTCCCCCTCAACCCCGAGGGGGTGGCCGTCCATCACCCTCCCTGAGTAGGGTTCCATCATCCCCCCGGTGGGACGTGGTCTAGGTGGCCGTTT
>JAGTQJ010000026.1:7949-8073 GCA_018396515.1 Candidatus Bathyarchaeota archaeon
ATCCTCTCCCCCCCGATTTAATCTTGGGCTCATTCTTCGATCGTGATTGCCTCCACTGGGCACGCCGCCTCGCAGGCCCTGCACACCAGGCATAGATCCACGTTTACTGGTGTGATCCTCCCCT
>JAGTQJ010000026.1:8102-8725 GCA_018396515.1 Candidatus Bathyarchaeota archaeon
AGGCTTATGCATGTCTGGCATAGGGTGCATATCTCGTGGTTCACCGTTATGCTCTTCATGTTCGACCGATCGCTCCTTAAAGTTCACAGGTCTATTAAACTATTTTTACGGGTTCGGTTTATAGGGCGTTCACATCCCTCTCAAGCCTTATCCTCGCCTGCCTTATCCGCCTGACCAGCTCTCTCCTCCTCCTCTCGAACTCCCCTCTGCTTATCCTCCTGCTCCTGAGGTGGGCCTCTAGAGCCCTGAGGTCGGATTCCACCCTCCTCAGCTCCTCCTCGTCCATGTCTATTGCCTCAAGCTTCTTGGTGAGGCCTGGCTCCTCCTCAAGCCTGTACCTGAGTCTTCTCAGATCCCTAAGGAGTTCTCCCTGCCTCCTAGTTATCTCCCCAAACCTCCTGTCGTAGGTATCCCTTCCCACCTCCTTCCTCTCGAACTTCTCCTGGAGCTCCTCGAGTTCTGCTAGGAGGGCTATCCTATCGAGGTAGATTCCCCTGTAGCTCTCGAGCTCCTTGGTCTTCTCCTCCTCCTTTCCTCTCTCCTCACCCCGCCTCCTCTTGGAGATGTATATGGGGGCTATCACGCACGCGGCTATGATGAGCCATTGGGCCACCCTTAGGGCT
>JAGTQJ010000026.1:8731-14793 GCA_018396515.1 Candidatus Bathyarchaeota archaeon
AGGATGGGCCAGTTGTACTCGACCACGACCTCGAGGGCCTCTCCAGGTATTAAACCTCCCAGGTCGAAGCCTGCTTCCTGGGAGAGCATCGAGGTCGGCCTAATGAAGTCTGGTTCTGGAGAGGAACCTATCAGGTTCCCCCCCTCTGGTAGGATTATTCTCAGGGTGCTCCTCCTCAAATAGCTGGGAGGCGTGTCGATCCTGTATCTCAACGTATGCCTCTCCCATCCCCCCTCCACCCTGCCCCCCGATGGGAGGGAGTACTTGACCCATAGGCTCATCCTCATCCCCTCGCCTATTGGGATCCTGGGGAAGACCTGAAGCTCCCTGTGGTCTTCATCATCCCTGTATGAGAGGGTGAGGGGGCCGGTTACATCTCTGGCCTCGATGTTCGTGGAGTCCCTCGGAATCCTTAGCTTGATGTGGTTTATGGTCGGCCCCCTGTTGTTTATGATGTAGTTATCCTCGACCACTAGATTCCACCTAGATATCCGGATGCTCCTCACAAGCTCGTAGTCGAGGATCTGCTCATCGCCTGGAGCTGGCTGATAGGTCACCATCGCGGTCTCGTTCCTCAAGGGGGCTAGGGATCCCCCTCTGTGGCTTAGGATCAAGGCTCCCCCCTCCGTGGAGTTGGTTATTTGAACGGGCGAGGATACCTCGACGAGGCTTGCGCCCCTGGGGAGGACCATGCTGAAGTTGAAGCTGGTGATGTTGAGGGGGAGCAGCGGGTAAACGGGGATGAGCCCCCTGTGAAGGTTTCCTGAGGAGGTGATCCACCCATATGAGATGTAGTGAGCCCTTATGGTGAGGTTCGCCTCACCCTCTATAGTGAATGCTCCGGGTAGCTTCAGGGATATCCATCGAGCATTCATGATGGGATCCTCCCCCCCCTCCTCGTAATCCAAGGTTCTCCACTCCCCCTCCACCAACATGGAGAAGGAGCGCCTCTCAAACTCGAACCCCTTGAGAGTTCCTATATCAAATCGCTCGATTACGACCCTGGAGCCCTCCGGAGCCCTTAAGGTGAAGGTGTCGTCTAGGGTTATCAGGCCGGAGCCGACCACCTCCACCCTTCTATCGGCCTCTACGTATAGAGGAGCCACCTCCAGAGAGCTGGCTGGCTGCACTATCTGTAGGATGATCAACATAAATAGGAGGGTCGGCTTCCACCTCATCCCTTCCACCATGGGAGATCATAACAGCAGACCCCAAATTTAAATAATGAGGAGGATCCTCTCCTCTTCCTGTGCGCTGGTGAGGTGGAGGCCTTGGGGGATGAGGGGGAGGTGTTTTGAGTTGAGTAGGGCCAACCCATACCTTCCAAACTCCGTCCAGGAGATAAAGGAGAGGATGATGGAGAGGATGGGGATCCGCTCGATAGATGAACTATACTCGGATATTCCTGAGGAGCTGAGGTTTAAGGGTGAGCTGAGGATCCCGGGGCCACACTCAGAGGAAGAGGTCAGGAGAATGGTCACAGCGCTTCTGGAGAGGAACTCGAGGTTCAGGTGCCCCCCCTTCCTTGGGGGAGGCGTCTACCCCCATTACGTACCCGCAGTTGTTGATGAGATAGTTAGGAGGGCCGAGTTCCTGACAAGTTATACGCCATATCAGCCAGAGGTCAGCCAGGGGATGCTCCAGGCGATCTTCGAGTATCAGAGCCTCATCTGCGAGCTCGTCGGCCTCGATGTGGCCTGCGCCTCCCTTTACGACTGGTCCTCAGCCCTAGGGGAGGCTGCGAGGATGGCCAACAGGCTTAACCACAGGAGTACCATCCTCGTCCCACACCTCATGAGTCCACGAAGGCTTGCGGTTCTCAAGACCTACACCGAGCCCGTGGGCATGAAGGTACGTGGTGTGGACTATGACAGGGAGACCGGCCTTCTAGATCTGGATGACCTGATGGTGAAAGTTGACGGAAGGGTCGCGGCCGTATACCTAGAGAACCCCTCCTACCTCGGGTTCGTGGAGGAGGAGGCCGAGGCCGTTGGGGAGATAGCCCACGAATCTGGCGCACTATTCATAGTCGGAGTGGATCCAATCTCACTAGGGCTCATCAAGGCCCCAGGAGACTATGGGGCGGATATAGTGATAGGGGAGGGGCAACCGCTGGGGAATCACATGAACTATGGCGGGCCCCTCCTAGGCATCTTCGCATGCAGAGATGATCCACAGATGATCAGGCAGATCCCAGGGAGGCTGATAGGCATGACCGAGACCCTCGATGGATCAAGGAGGGGTTATGTCATGGCCCTTCAGGCGAGGGAGCAGCATATAAGGAGGGAGAAGGCCACCTCGAACATCTGCACGAACGAGGCCCTCTGCGCATTGGCTGGCGCCGTCTACCTCTCCCTACTCGGGCCCACGGGCCTTAGGGAGCTCTGCGAGGTTATTGTGAGCAGGGCTCGCTACGCCATGAGGAGGATCTGTGAACTCCCGGGGGTTCGCGCCCCGATCTTCAGCAGCTTCCACTTCAAGGAGTTCACGGTCTCCCTGCTGGATAAGTCGGTGATTGAGGTTCATAAGAGGCTCTTGGAGAGGGGAATCCACGGGGGGAAGCCCCTCGTTGGGGAGTTCCCTGAGCTGGGCGAGGCAGCCCTCTACTGCGTAACGGAGAGGCATACAAAGGAGGACATCGATCTCCTGGTCTCGGCCTTAGGGGAGGCGTTGGAGGGATGAGGATGGGGAGGTTCAGGCAGGCAGACTGGGATGAGCCGCTGATATTCGAGCTTGGATGTGAGGGGAGGGCGGGCTTCTCCGTCCCCGCGGTGGAGCCTGAGGTGAGGGACGAGGTGGGGGAGGTCGAGGAGCTTATCCCCATAAACATGCTGAGGGAGGAGCCACCGAGGCTTCCAGAGGCCTCAGAGGTTGAGGTTCTACGCCACTACATCCACCTCTCCCAGATGAACTACGGGGTCAACTCCAGCGGCATATATCCGCTGGGGAGCTGCACGATGAAGTATAATCCTGTGATCAACGAGGTCTTGGCCTCCAACCCGGCCCTGACCGAGATCCACCCAGAACAAGATGAGGCGACGGTCCAGGGGATCCTAGAGCTGCTATATAGGTTGAAGATCTGGCTTCAGGAGCTGACGGGCATGGACGACGGGAGCTTGGAGCCCGCTGCGGGGGCTCAGGGGGAGTTCCTGGGGAACCTTATCATGAGGGCCTATCACGCAGACAGGGGTGAGCTAGAGAGGAGGAGGGAGGTGATAATACCCGACTCGGCCCATGGAACAAACCCTGCCAGCGCCGCTATGGCGGGCTTCAAGGTCGTAGAGGTTCCCTCTGGGGAGGATGGATGCGTAGACCTCGAGGCCCTGAAGAGCGTGGTCGGGGAGGGGACGGCGGGTCTCATGCTGACCAACCCGAACACCCTCGGTATATTCGAGTCGAGGATCTCCGAGATCGCGGAGATAGTCCACAGGGCTGGGGGGTTGATGTACTATGATGGCGCTAACCTCAACGCGCTCATGGGGAGGTGTAGGCCTGGAGACATGGGCTTCGACATCGTTCATCTCAACCTCCACAAGACCTTCTCCACCCCCCATGGAGGGGGAGGACCCGGATCCGGCCCAGTCCTCGTGAAGGCCTTCCTATCCGACTACCTCCCCGTCCCAGTGGTGGTCTATAGGGATGGCCTTTACAGGCTCAGCTATGATAGGCCCAAGACGGTCGGCAAGATCCACGGATATTATGGAAACATCTCCCCCATCCTCAAGGCCTACGCCTACATCCTCTCCATGGGCGGGGAAGGGCTGAGGGAGGTCTCGGAGGTAGCGGTCCTCAACTCAAACTACCTAGCCCAAAGGCTGAAGGATATCAGAGGCCTATCCCTCCCCTATGCCCCCGGTTTGCCGAGGAAGCATGAGTTCGTATTAAGCGCCTCCAAGATGGCTGAGGAGACAGGGGTTAGAGCCCTCCACATAGCTAAGAGGCTCCTCGATCACGGCATCCACGCACCCACCATCTACTTCCCCCTAATAGTCCCCGAGGCCCTTATGATAGAGCCCACCGAGACCGAGCCCCTCGAGGCCCTAGATCACCTGGTTGAGGCCTTTGAGGAGATCTCAAGCCTAGCCTACTCTAAGCCCGAGGAGGTCCAGTCGTCTCCTAGGAACACCACGGTGGGCCGCCTGGATGACGTGAAAGCCAGTCATCCTAGAACCATGTGCCTGAGCTATAGGATGCTTAGAAAAACTCGCCGACCCCCGGTTTAGCTCACATACTTTTTATACAACTCGTATTGAACTCGTCTAGGAGGAGCATTGCTGGAAGCCGCGCTTAGCCACCTGATAATGCAGGAGTTTAACTATCTCCAGAGGCCGCCCGCATCTACCCTCCTCATCCTCCTCGTATCCGCCTTGATAAGCCTAGTCACAGCCCTCGCAAACAGGAAGGTGATGAACTTAGAGGAGTATAGGAGGCTGACGATCCAGTCCCATGAGGTGAGGAGGGAGCTCATGGAGGCTATGAGGAGCGGGAGCCAGAGGAGGATCGCGAAGGCCCAGAAGCAGCAGCAGGAGATGATGAAGGCCCAGCAGAAGATGATGATGGATAGGATGAAGATAACCCTCTTCTTCATAATCCCCTTCATCCTAATATGGCAGGCCCTCGTCAACTTCTTCAAGGGGGTGGTGGCCTACATGCCCTTCGACGCCCCATTCATAGGCAGGGAGCTGACCGTCACCCACTGGTACATAATCTGCTCTATATCAACAAACATCATAATATCAAGGATACTTGGGTTGACCTTCGAGGTCGAACCCGCGAGTTGAGGGGGGGCCTGGATGGCTGAGAAGAAGGCCCGGAGGAGGAGCCTCGTGATAGCCATAGGGGGGCTCCACGGGACGGGGAAGTCAACCCAGGCCAGGAGGCTCGCAGCCAGCCTAGGCCTCCGGTATGTATCGGCGGGCCACCTTTTCAGGAAGTTGGCTGAGGAGGCAGGCGTCAGCCTCGAGGAGCTGTCGAAGATGGCTGACGAGGATCCAGAGATAGACCTGCTGATCGACGAGATGACAAAGGAGGAGGCGAAGAGGGGAGGGGTCGTTATAGATGGGGCCCTATCGGCCTGGATGGCCGAGAACGCGGACATAAAGATACTCCTCACATCGCCGCTGGAGGCGAGGGTGGAGAGGATAGCGGCCAGAGACGGCCTCACCCTAGAGGAGGCGAGGAGGAGGACCCTAGAGAGGGAGGAGATGGAGAGAAACCGCTTCAAGAGGTACTACGGCATAGATATCACAGACACCTCGGTTTATGACATCGTCATAAACACCCAACTCTTCGACGCGAAGAGCACGGCGAGAATCCTTAAAAACATCGCCATGGAGTTCCTGGATTCCTTAAAATCTCGTAAGGCCTAAATTCCTCTCTCAACATCTCCTAACTTTAACTGGAGGTATCCCCTTACGTTCAATTCTGATAGGCTACCAGCACGCTTTGCTATATACCAGCCAACGCCAAGGCTCCACCTATAACTCCTAATAGGAATCCTATGATGAAGCCTCCGCTTATCGGCAGGCTGAGGATGGAGAAGAGGATGACGAGCACCCCGCCCAAGACATTTCTTCCTTTATAGAGGCAGTAAGCACCTATAAGCACAAGCAGCCCACACACAGCCCCGAAGACCGTCAGGAGGAGCAAGCACCATGCCGGTATCGTGACCAGCCTATCCCATATCCATGGTGGCTGGCGTACAGTGAAGTAGATCAGCGCGAAGATATGAGCCAGGCTCAGCAAGGCCACATTGAGGATTATGAAGATGCCTGAGATAAGCGAGAGGATAAACCCAGCGACAGGTCTTTTACTCATAATTCAACACAACTCCTCTATAAATAAGCCTCCTCTATAAACTTGAGCTTTGTAAGATTAACCTCCCAATGTTTCGGACTGGTTTTAAACGGTTTCAGCACATATATACTATATTAATTATCAGGGGGTTGATACTTTATTTTGGCTCTCTCCTCCCTCCTCCAGGCTTACGGGCTGGAGATCTAGCAACCTATATAATTCCGTTTATGAATACTGCTCAAAAAGGTGAGTTGAGTTGGTAATGG
>JAGTQJ010000023.1:0-568 GCA_018396515.1 Candidatus Bathyarchaeota archaeon
TCGGGCCTCAGCTCCTCCACAACCCTCTTGATGTAGGTCTTGAAGAGGCCGTCCACCAACCCTTCGGGGGTCTCTATCAAGCCTTTGAAGGTCTTGTGAAAGCAGTGCTCGCTCCATGTCTGGTCGTATGTCTGGAGTTCCACATCCGAGGCCTCCCTCCCAAGGTTATCATAATGGTCTCTGATTGACCTCAACTCCTCAAGGCTCAATCCCAGACCTAGAAGGGCAGCGATCTCGATCAGCTCCCCGTCTTCCGCCCCCCTCAAATCTATGAGGTGATATGGGAAGGGGAGGGGGGCTCTCCTAACCCTCCTCAAGCCACATCCCTCAACTCGAAGGAGTAGTCGTCCTTGGTGGGATTAGCCAGGAGCCTCAGGCAGATCTCCTCAATGATCCTCCTGGCCTCCTCCTCATCTCCAGCCTCTAAGGAGAGATCATAAACCTTCCCAACCCTCACATCTAGAACACTGTATCCCAAGCCCTTGAGGGCCCTCGCCGTTGTCTCTCCCTCTGGATCAGAGTAGCCCCTCTTAAGGGTGACATGAACTCTGGCGGCGAATCTCATCTC
>JAGTQJ010000023.1:577-8675 GCA_018396515.1 Candidatus Bathyarchaeota archaeon
TTTCTTGGGGGCCTAGAGCTTTTTATCCCTTCCCCTTCATCTGGTAGGGAGCCTATCGCCATAGATTAATAGATAGATGATGCTAGCCTCCGACATGTCGGTGGAGGATCCTATTCTTAAAAACATCCAGCTCTAGTCTAACCTCTAAATCTACTACTTAAATATATGATCAAAGAGGCTATGGAGATCATTATTAGTAGAGGGGATGTAGCGAAGTAGAAACCGTTTTTCCTATATATAAATACTAATATCCATGGGAGCCTCTCCACGCTTGGCAGGTGCCTAAGGATGAATGGGAGAGCCACGAGGATGATGCCGCTCACTATGAAGATAAGCCCCAGTAGGGTGAGTGGCCTATAGGTATCCATTTCCTCAGATCCAGAACTCTTAGAACCATAAAAATTTATTTCAAATCCGACAAAATGACAATCGATTTATATGCCAAGCTCAGATGCAGCCAAGCTTCTCAGGGTTAACCTAACCTCAGAGGAGGTGAGGTTCGAGGAGCTGGATTTGGGAACCCGAAGGGCCTATCTGGGTGGGAGGGGCTTCGGCATCCTATTCCTCTATAAAGAGAACCCAGCTGGCGTAGAACCCTTCTCACCGCATAACAGGCTCATCTTCGCCTCAAGCATAATAGGAGGGGCCCCAGTCCCTGGAATAAACAGGATAAGCATGGTCTCAAAATCCCCCCTGACATACGGGTTTGGGGAGGCTGAGGCTGGCGGGTTCTTCGGCCCAGAGCTCAGGAGGGCGGGCCTGGAAGCCATAATTGTGGAGGGGAGGGCGGAGAACCCCGTGTACTTACACGTGGAGGATGGAAGGGCAGAACTCCTCGAAGCCGGTGAGCTCTGGGGTATGCAGACCAAGGAGACGGTGGAGGAGATCAGGAGGAGGCTCGGAGACCCCCTCATAAGGGTTGCATGCATAGGCCCGGCGGGTGAGAGGCTCGTCAGGTTCGCCAACATAATAGTAGACCAGAGATATGCCGCCGGGAGGAGCGGCCTAGGGGCGGTAATGGGCTATAAGAGGCTCAAGGCGGTGGCGGTGAGGGGGCGTGGAAGGGTGGAGATCCACGACCCCGAGAAGGTAAGCACGCTCGCCAGGTGGTTTGCTGAGAATTGGAGGAGATACCCAGGGGCGAACGCGCGGCATACCTATGGAACCCTCGACGGCATCAGGGGCCTCAACATGGATGGGGTCCTCCCAACCCTAAACTTCAGAGGGGGCTCCTTCGAGGGGTTAGAGAAGATAAGTGGGGAGGCGATGAACGAGACCATACTGACGGGAAGGGAGGGCTGCTACGCCTGCCCGATAAGCTGTAAGAGGGTGGTGGAGGGCAAGCCCCCATACATCACCGACCCCTCCTATGGGGGGCCGGAGTACGAGACCGTAGCCTCCTTCGGATCCCTATGCGGCATCAGCGACCTAAGCGCAATCTCCTACGCCAACCAGATATGCAATGCATATGGAGTTGACACCATAAGCGCCGGAAACGTCATATCCTTCGCAATGGAATGCTTCGAGAGTGGATTGATAGGAGAAAAAGAGACTGAAAACATTTCATTAAACTTTGGTAATACCTCATCAATGTTGAAAATTTTGGAAAAGATAGTTAAAAGGGAGGGATTTGGAGATATACTAGCGGAGGGGGTTAAAATCTCATCCGAGAAGATAGGCGAGGAATCGATTAAGTATGCTATGCACGTGAAGGGGAAGGAGATACCCATGCATGAGCCTCGAGGGAAGGTTGGGGTAGGGCTGCAATACGCCCTATCACCCTCAGGGGCCGACCACATGCAATGCGCCCACGACCCGGTGTACGAGAGGGAGGCTGAGCACCTGAAAACCCTGGGGATCAACAAGCCTGTAGGAAGGTTAGACTTAGGAGCCGAGAAGGTCAGGCTCTTCTACTACTCAACCCTCTGGTGGGGCCTCCTAGATTCTCTATGCGCCTGTAAGTTCACCTTCACCCCTCACCCAGCCGGGGTCTATACGCCCAACCACCTTGTTGAGATAGTGAACGCGGTGACTGGATGGGGCACAAGCCTCTGGGAGTTGATGAAGGCGAGTGAGAGGGCCATCAACCTAGCGAGGCTATACAACATCAGGGAGGGGCATAAACCAGATATGGATACCCTCCCAGAGAGGTTCTTCCAAGAGCTCGAGTTCGGAAGTAGGAAGGGCCAGAAGATCCCGAGGGGCGAGTTCCTGAGGGCGAGGGAGATCTACTATAAAATGGCTGGATGGGATGAGGGAGGGTGCCCCACCGAGGAGAAGCTCCAAGAACTGGATCTGGGATGGGCAATAATAAATGCAAATTGAGGTTAAATATTTAACTTATATAAGAGATCTGACGAGAACTAACAGTGAGATTATTGAGATAGAGGGAGAAATGGATCTGTTTGAGCTTATCAGGATTCTTGGAAAAAGATATGGAGATGATTTTTATGAACTTATATTAGACACGGAGAAAATGGAATTGAAAAATGGCGTGATCATCGGAATCAATGGGAAGGTTGCGCGGAGACTAGATGAGAAGATTAGAGATGGAGACACCCTGGTCCTCTCCATAGCCGTCGGCGGCGGATAGCTACAATGTTAAACCTCTAGTGTCCCCCGATTGCATGGGGTCAGAGCTTCCCAACCCTCTTCATCTTATACCTCTCGTAAAGGAGGTATGTCTCACCTCCTTCCCTTACGAATTCCACGGGGATCTTCCTATCCATAGATATCCCGTAGAAGTGGAGACTTTCACCCACTAACCCCGAGGGGACGAGGGGAACCACGAGCTCCCTGTACCGGTCCCCCATATCAAGGGCTAGGAGGCTACCCCTCCTGGCCACTTTCACCCTCATGGTGGCCTTGTAGGTTTCGTAGACCCCTTCAAGCTCCTCCTGGAGCCTCTCATACCCGAATACTGGATGGCCCCTCGGATCCCTGCCAAGGAGGAGGGCCAAGGCGTACTCCCCGATATAGCTCAATGGGTATCCGCTGCCGTTTGCCAGGATCATAACCCCGATCTTCCTTTCGGGTATGAATCCCATGTAGGCCGTTGCGACCGAGACGCTCCCGCCGTGGCTTATAAGGTCGTATCCATAGAAGTCTCTACTTATTCCAAGGCCATATCCATAATACCTGACATACCTACTTATGAATGGCTCATCTGGAGTCTTCACCCTTGGCTTCATCATCTCCCTAATCGATTCTTCGCTTAAAATTCTACATCCTTTATATTCACCATAGTTCAGATACATCTTTACATATTCAGCCATGTCCATGGCGTTACTGATGAGGCCACCATCGCTCAGTATACCTCCATATGGATATGTGCTCGGGATCCTCTCTCCATCCTTCGTGATTATGTATGGGGTCGCAGCGTCGGGATCCCTATCCACCTCATCCTTGTAGAAGTAGCTCCTCCTCATGCCCAGAGGCTCTAAGATGTGCCCCCTCACGTAGTCGACATATCCTTCGCCCGAGACCTTCTCTATAATATATCCAAGCAGAATGTATCCTTCATTGAGGTAGAACCACCTCTCACCCGGCTTCGTGTGCGCCCATCCCTCGGCCCCATCCATGAAGGTGAACATATCCCTGTAACCCGAGATAGGAAGCCACCTATCATTGGCCTTCATGGTATGCCTTATGACGGCCTCTGCATATGCGAGGGCTGGGATCCCGCTGGTATGGCTCATCAGGTGCCAGATCCTGACAGGCTCCCCATGGCTCCTTAAACTAATTGGTAGGTGCTTCTCCACCGGATCCTCCACGTCTAGTAGACCCTTCTCCTGAAGCTGCATTATGGATATACAGGTGAATGACTTCGTCACACTGCCTATGCAGTAGAGGGTCTCAGGTGTCGCTGGGCGCCCCGTGGTGAGATCCCGAAAACCGAATCCTCTGCTGTAGACCACCTCACCATCCTTAATGGCTGAGATTGAGAGGCCTGGAAGCCTGGTCTCTGACATCTTCGAGAATATGAAACCTTCAAGACCTTCGAAATCGATACTCAACACATCACCAAATGCATGTTTAGTTTAAGATAATTAAAACAATTTCTGTCTAGTCCATCACGGTTAAGCCTGTAAAAGCTCAACAAACTAAAGGCCTCCATCCCAATGTTTTAAATGGTACCGAGTAATCATCATAGAAATCTCCTTCGAGGAGCTATGGAGTATGATAATCGTTGTCCTGGGCCCTCCAGGATCTGGAAAGGGAACGAGGGCCAGATTAATCGGCCAGATGTGCCAGGTCCCCCTCATAGTGATGGGGGACATCCTGAGGGATGCCGTCTCCGAAGGTAGTGAGGAGGGCAAGAGGGCTAAAGGATACATGGAGCGAGGGGAGCTGGTTCCAGACGACCTGGTAATCGGCCTATTGGAGGAGAAGCTGAGGAGACTGAATTTGAAAAGAGGCTTTGTTCTGGACGGCTTCCCTAGGAACCTCAAACAGGCTGAAGCCCTTGATCATATATTAAGAGATGAGGGGGCAGACATCGATCTCGTCCTAAATGTCGTGGTCAAGGATGATGTCATCGTTGAAAGATTATCCCTCAGGAGATCCTGCCCCCACTGCGGCGCGATCTATCATCTCAAGGATAAGCCTCCCCTTAAAGATGAGATATGCGATGAGTGTGGATCAAGGCTGATACAGAGAAGTGACGACAGAGAGGATGTCATAAGGCATAGAATAATGGTATATTATAAAGAGACTAAACCGGTATTAGATAGATACATAAAAATGGGAAAGGTCGTTGAGATAAGTGGTGAGCTTATGATAGATAAGATACCAGACGAGTTAAAGAAGATTCTTCATGAGAGAAGATTATTTCCAGTTGATAAATTAACGATTAAATAGAAATTTTTAATTGAAGATTCTTGAAGAGACCATTTCAAAAGCATCAAGAAGGGTCGTTAATCAGACCAGCCGCAGCCGAATATCATGAGGAATTCAGGGTTTAACCGCCTTCTCATCGTAGGAGTTAGAGGCGAAATCTTCAATTATCGAGACCTCACAATCTCCTAGGGATGGGCACCGAATTGAGGTTCCAAGTCGTCGAGGTGAAGGCCCCAGAGGGCTGTAACCTGATCCTCGGCCAATCCCACTTCATAAAGACCGTGGAAGACATTTATGAGGCTCTGGTGAACAGCAATCCGAGGATCAGGTTCGGCCTAGCCTTTTGCGAGTCCTCAGGCCCCTGCCTAGTCAGGCATGAGGGGAACGACGAAGAGCTCAGGAGGTTGGCCTATGAGAAGGCTCTTGAGATAGGGGCTGGCCACTGCTTCCTGCTATTTATCAGGGAGGCCTATCCAATAAACGTGCTAAACTCACTAAAGCATGTCCCGGAGATATGCGGGATCTACTGCGCAACGGCAAACCCTGTCCAGGTGATATTGGTGGAGACAGAACAAGGTAGGGGGATAATGGGGGTTGTTGATGGATATAGAGCTAGAGGGGTTGAGGGCGATGCGGATATAGAGGAGAGGAAGAGATTTCTGAGAAAAATAGGATATAAACTATAAAGCTCCATAAATAAAAAGGATTTAAAAATCTTCATTCCAACTTATTATAATTTTTGAACAGATCGCCGATGCAGATTTAATGGATTGGGCCTTCTGGTGGCTTATTCCGTCGGGGATTAAAGTTATTTAGGGATTAGACTGCAATCATGATGAAGATGTCCTCGGATTCGAGAAGGTTCATATCCCACCTCGCCGACCGCCTGAGATCGGCTGGAAGGAGCTATCCCTTCGAATGGGAGGTCCCGGCCAGTGTCGCCCCTTATGTTCCGACCCCCATCAACATCGTGAAGAAGATGCTAGAGGTTGGGGGTGCGGGGCCAGACGACATTGTGTATGACCTAGGATGCGGTGATGGTAGGATCCTCTTCACGGCGATAGAGGAGTTCAACGTGAAGAAGGCGGTGGGCTATGAGCTCAATGCATCAATGTGCGAGGCCGTGATGAAGAAGGTCAAGAACAAGGGTTTAGAGGATAGGATAGAGGTGATAAGGGGGAACTTCTTCCTGGCCGATCTCTCCTCAGCAACCCTCATCACGCTATATCTAACCACATCTGGAAATGCGAAGCTGAAACCCAAGTTTGAGAAGGAACTAAGGGATGGAACAAGGATCGTGAGCCACGACTTCCCGATAAATGGGTGGATGAGCATGAGAATAGATGAGGCCTTTCACAACGACATAGGCTCTCACAGGATATACCTATACAGAGTCCCAGAATCCTTCAGGTTGGAAGAGAGGAAGGAGTCTAGAGAATCTGAGGCGGGCCGCTGGGGCAGGATAAGAGATGCCTTCCGAGGTACCATTAGGAGTTAGATCAAGTCCACCTAGGGGAATAGTCCCCCTTAAAAAGACAATCTAGTCCAAGCGGGAGGCATTTCCAAGAGACTTTTACCTGCCTCCTAGGATTAGAGAGAGGAGGGCCATCCGCACATATAGGCCGTGCCTCATCTGTTTAAAGTACCAGGCGTTAGGGGTGTCATCCACATCCGTGGATATCTCCGTAACCCTGGGCAGGGGATGCATAATGATCAGATCCCTCTTAGCGTGCCTCAGGGTCTCCCTTGTAATGATATATGAATCCTTTAGCTTCTCATATTCCCTGAGGTCTGGGAACCTCTCCTTCTGAATCCTCGTGACATATAGGACATCAATCTCCTCTAGGCACCTATAAAGATCATCAATCTCCTCATACTCTATTTTCCCCTCCAACTCCTTCAGGAGATCCCTCCTGAATCTGAGCCTCTCAGGGGAGACAAGGAAGACCTTCACATCATAGTTTGAGAGGGCATAGAGGAGGGAGTGGACGGTCCTGCCGTACAGTAGATCACCAAGGAGGGCGACCTTAAGCCCATCAATCCTGCCCTTCGCCGCCCTAATCGTGTGCAGATCCAGAAGGGCCTGGGTTGGATGTTCCAGGCTCCCAGAACCGGCGTTTATAACAGGGATCCCGGCAGCATCAGCAGCCACCCTCGCTGCTCCATCCTCATAGTGCCTTATGACGATTATGTCCGAGTAATTTTCAACCGTCTTTATAGTATCCCTTAGTGACTCCCCCTTCGCCACCGAGGAGACGCCAGGCTCGGCGAAGCCTATCACCCCTCCACCCAGCCTCAGCATAGCCGACTCGAAGCTCAAGCGGGTTCTCGTGCTGGGCTCGAAGAAGAGGGTGGCCATTATCCTCCCCCTAAGCATATCCGAACCCCTATCGGCGATGGGCTCCATCTCAGTCGCCCTGTCCAGGATGAAATCTATTTCCTCCCTTGAGAGTTCCTTCATGGAGACGATGTCTCTACCCAGAAAGGATGATGCGATGTCCAAATCCATCTTTTTTCCTCAGCATCAGAAATTATTAAGCTTTGGCCAAAGGTTCATCTTCAAGCAAGCCCGACGAACAATAAGTTTTTGAGAAGCTAAGTTGGTAATTCAACGAAAGCTTAACTCCATTTCTGAAACTAAGGGAGCTGAGAAGAAAAATAACTCTCCAATTTTCGGACAAATCCTACAGAATTATATTTTCTAGTATGGGCTGATCTGTGGATCCCCAAAATTTTCTTAATTAGGAGTGGCTCTCAGTTAATCTCCATTTAAAAGGGGAGTTAACTATTAACTAGCTTAGGCTCTGTGTTCTTGGATCTCATTTAACGGGTGGAGGGTTGCTCTGATAGGTGGGATCTCCAGTTCCTGGTTTAGGGCCTCCATGTTCTGGAATCTCGACAATGGGCTGGAGGTTGAGGAGCCTGGGAACACCTCCGGGAGAACCTTCACCCATACCGGAAATCTGCATTTAAGGGCTGTTCCCTTCACGATGGCCTCTCCCCTCGGGAGGTCTCCCAAGAGGTTTACGAACTCCCCTCCAACGATCTCAGCCAGCCTCTGTTTATCTAGGTCCTCGAGGGAGTGGCATATTATGTTGTTTGCGCATTGGGTCACCACGGTCTTGTCTACAGTGGCTAATCTCTGAGTCACTATCCAGAGGCCGATCCCGTTTCTCCCTCCATTGGTCGCTATCTCTTTCAGGATGCTTAGGAGCCTGGATCTGCTCTCTTTGGTTCCTATCTCGAAGACCCCCCGCTG
>JAGTQJ010000023.1:8692-13233 GCA_018396515.1 Candidatus Bathyarchaeota archaeon
GCCTCTCTAGGACGATCACACATCCGAAGAGCTTATTCTCTAGGGCTTCGTTGAAGATCCTCCTCAAAACCTGGGCTATGACGACCTGCTTCTGGGACCATGTGTCCCTTCCTTGTGAGAGGTCCATGATCACGACCCTATGGTTCCTCAGCAGCTCGACTGGGTCTATGGGGGTTGTCTCGGTCTCTGGGATTAGCCTCGAGCTGTTGATGGAGTTCATCACCTGCTGCATGTAGCTCTCGAACTCGGTCTCCTTCTTCCCGAAGCCTATTGATTCTGGGGTAACACCCTTTAGGGTTCTTCGGAGATTGGCCTTTGTTACGGGGCTTCTAGTTGAGTAAAGGTTCCTCAGGGCCCGGAATAGGATCTTCGAGTTCCACCAAGTCTTCTGCCATCCGAACTCGGAGAGGTAGTCCTCCCAGGGGATCTCCGAGGGCTGAAAGAAGCTCCTCCAAGGTACCTTTACGACTGTTTGAGGGGGCAGCCTCTCCATTAGGCAGCTGTATTCTCCATCCTTATCTACTATGAAGAACCTCACCGGCGGATTGAGTAGTGAAGCCCTGTAGATTAGGGAGATGGCAGTTGTTGTTTTTCCGCTGCCTACGGAGCCGCAGATTAGGCATGATTGCCTGATCAAGTGATACACATCGAGTTCAACGTCTAGGTCGCTTGATGGGTCCACTCCGAGGAGGAGCTTCCAATTCCCTTCAGGCCTCACAAACCTCTCTATCACATTCCTGCCCGCAAGGTAGACGGGGGTCTGGGGGGGTATGTGGTGCCTCAGGGGTCTTAGGTCACCCTTCTCATCCATCCAGCCCCACTGGTAGGCCGTGGCGTGTAGGAACCAGTCGGGGTCGTCGACCAATCTCCCCTCAGTCAACATCGCAGCCTCATACTCCCTCACCCTCTTTCTAGGGTAGACCTCCGTCACCTGATAGACTACTGGAGAGCCGTTCTTTGGGTGTTTAACATATACCAGGTCGCCCTTAGCCAGCCCCGAATCCCTGAAAAGTATGATGTTTAACTCTTCCACAGGGTACTCCCCTGTGAGGCTATAGGTGTATCCTATCAGTATATCCCCATCCATCTACCCTCGCCCCAGAATGGAGCTAGGAGGGAGACCTCACCTGTTAGACGCCCAATCCGAGCGACGGCCTCAGCGTAGATCTCACTCATAAACCGCTTAGAGATGCGGACCTCCTCATCGGCCTTGAGGATCGGGAGTGGGACGCCATTCCAGAAGCTTGAGCTGTAGCAGTAGCCGGCCACATCCTCTAGGTGGCTTAGGGAGAAGTCGGGGAGATCCAGCCTCAATGGTGGGATGGACCAGTCCTCCGAGAATCTCCCATAAAAGGAGTATATCGGGTGCCTAATCGCTTCGGGTGTGGAGCCCATGGGTCGAGGTCTCTCGGCCCTTGTGGAGAAGAGGCCCGTCCTCTCTCCTGGCCTCAGGGCATGTAACAATAGGAAGGAGTCGGATAAGTCGGTCTCTTCTTGAAGCCCAAGATGGTGGATTATATGCCGAGAAGAGGAGCGTTTAACAACCCCTGCCAGTATTATTCCATTCTCCCCGCATCTTTCCAGGAGGCCGTTTACTGCCACGACCAGCCTTGATCTGTCTCTCTCCCTTCCAAACCTGCTCAGGAGGTCGCTGAATGCTAGGGGGCCGTCGACGAGTAGGAGCTGGGGCCTCCAGCCATCATCTATGAAGCTGCAGGCGGTCTCGAAGAGTTTGGATTCTCTCCTCAGGCTCAGGGTGCCCTCAAACCTATCATTTGGGATCGTGTATGGTAGGATCAGTAGCTCGGGAGCCCTAAAATACCTCTCTCCGTGGGGTAGGGTGTATACGAGGGCGCTGACGACGGCGTACCTCCTCGATGCTAGAGGTAGAATTTGGCTGCCCGCGTCCGCCCCTGAGACCTCTTTGTATGGCTCAAGCTTCCTCGTCTTAAAGATCTCCAATTCACGCCTGACCCTGGAAGCGAGTTCCCTCACCCTTGGCCCCTCATCCCTGACGCTGCTCGTGAGTTCTTTGAAGATCAGGTTTCTCACCTCTAGGCAGAGCCTAAGGTTCATGGTCATAGGTGGGTTGTGGGGGAAGTCGCTCTCAACCTGCCGTCTCCCACCCCTCATCCAAACCCCATTTACAACGATTCCTTTCTTGGATATTTAAACTCTGCGGAAAATAGAGCGTCATTTCGGAATTTTTGAGATTTATTTATATATCTCAAAATTTTAACGCTCGATAAATTTGAGGTCTTCGGCCTTACAGGTCTTTCAGAGAAATATAAAGTTATATAAGGAGGCTGAAAATCATTTATGTGATATGAATGAGGAGTCAACCCTGAAGGAATCGGTTTTCAGGGCCTTCCTCGAGGATCCGAAACTGGGGCCCAGTGAGGTCGCCGCTAAACTTAACGCCAACTACAACTCCGTTAAGGCTGTTTTCTCACAGCTCTGCGGTGAGGGACTGTTGGTTAGAGAGGGCAGAGGAAACTACACGCCAAATGTTCCTAGGATCCTTCTACACCTTCTAGATAGAATAAGGGCATTGGAGAAGGGCGTTGTTTAGAGGCGGATTGAAATGGAAGAGCTCTTAGATAGGGTTGCAAGGGAGTTATCCTTTGATACAAGTCCGTTTAAAATTCTGACATATCTCTCTTTCAGGGGGGCAAGCCTCCCCTCGCAGATAGCCGAGGAGACCGGGATCCCCCCCGGCACCGTGCGCCCCGCCCTGAGATCCCTGCTCGAGAAGGGGTTCGTGATACAGCAGGATGACGGGGCCTATAGGTCGAAGGTCGCCTTCACTGATATAATATCCGATCTGTACTTGAGATGTACAGCGAAGAAGCAGTAGCCGGAGGGAGACCCCTTGACGGGTTCCGAGGAGTTGGAGGGGCTGAAGAGGGCGGATACACAGCGTCTGGTCCTCTTAAGGCTTGTGGAGAAGGGGGAGCAGATGTCCTCCAAAGAGCTTTCGAAAGAGCTCTCCCTCTCCCTGAATGCTGTCAACATAGCCCTCTTCAACCTCCACAACAAGGGGCTAGTGGACAGGGTCTCGAGGGGGGTCTACAAGTATAAGCTTGGGCCCATATTGGTGATGCTATTAAAAGAATACTTCGAGAGGTAGGAGGATTGTCCCAAGATAGGTTGAAGGCTTTGGATGATCTGGGCCTTGAGACGTCCGCCTTCAAGGTTTTATGCTATCTCTCATTCAAGGATAGGGCCATGAAGCCCTCCGAGATAGCGGAGAAGGTATGGGAGAAGGCCTCAACCGTGAGGGCGAGGCTGACCGAGCTTAAGGATGCTGGTCTGATCACCGCAACCCCTGAAGGCTATATCTCAAACCTAACACCATATGATATGCTTATGAAGCTGTATAGAGAGATTAAGGAGGAGTTGAAAGGCTAGTTGACCCAGGAGGCTATGAGGGATCTAAGGGAAAAGATGAATGCCCTCCTAACGATACAGAAGGCACCCAGCCAGTTCGCCATCCTATCTCACCTGCTGAGTACCAGGAAGACGATGACGATAAAGGAGCTCTCGGCTGAGCTGAACCTAACTCCTAAGGCTGCCGAGAGGGCCATGGCGAAGCTCTTGGAGAAAGGCCTGATCCAGAGAACCCCTTTTAGGGATGGTGGATACGCCTGTGACAGTAATCTAATCCTCCTCTCACTCCTACTCGCTACATCCGAGATTTATGAAAAACTCAGCAGAATGGAGACTACCTCCGAAGCCTAGGTATGACCTCCTCCTCCATCCATTTCAACCCCTTCGTGGACAGCTTGTAGAAAGACCCCCTCTCCTCCGGCTTGAAGACGAGGCCCTTCCTAACCATCTCGTTCAGCCTAGCAGGGACAGTCACCTTCTTCCCACTCGCTGTGAGCCTATCCTTAATCTGCCTAGAGGTGGCTTGATGGTCCTTAGAGCAGTATAGAACAATTCCTATGGCCTCATAATGAGAGAGATCTTTCTTGGTTACGATCAAGGGGCCATCATGCCTCGTCTCCACTATGCTCTTAAGATCCTCATCTATTGAGGCCTCCATAATTGACGACAGGATCTCTTTTGCCTCTTCTAAAAACCCTCTATCTAAACCCCTTAGGGCTTCTAGAATCTCCGATGTCGAGTCGCCTTCTATCTCAAGATCGCAGAATTGAGTCTTTATACTCAGCTTGAATCTAACCATCATCTCCTACCTCATGAATAGTATAAACATATCCCCTCCTCTTATCCTTCCATCTCCTGATCTTGTTCTTCTTTACCAGCCAGACTAGAACCCCTGACAGAGTTGTCTTCGGGAAGAATATCGCGTTCGCCTCCATCGCCTCCCTGATCTCCGAGAGGGTTCGGGGTGTTTTACCCCAATCCGTCGAGAGGAGCGAGATCACGGCCTCGCTACACTGGTTTGTCACTGGGATCTTGGGAAAATCCTCCATGGCGGCCCTAGGTTTGAGGCTGAGGTTTGTCCCCCCCTCCAGCTTAAAGGCATCTTGAACCTTTCCTACGATGCCACCTAACTCATCAAGGGTGGAGATCAC
>JAGTQJ010000023.1:13250-14467 GCA_018396515.1 Candidatus Bathyarchaeota archaeon
CTATCTCAACCTCGACCTGTCCTATTCTGACCCTTATCCGAAAGGGGGGGCGGCTCATGTTTATCACAAAGGGCTTACTAAGATAGGGTTGCAAGGTAATCATAATTAAACTTTTTTGGATGATATGCCTTTTGAATAGGATCTATTTTATAATATAGATGTAAAATGATTCTGAATTTTAGCCTATGAATTAGCCTTTATTGAAAACACGTTAGGGGGACTATCGAGATAATAGAGACTTTAAGGCCTCCTTGAGAAGGAGTTGCACCTCCTCGGGCTTTGCTCTTCCTCTAACCCTTGACATGACCATACCCATGAGGGGGCCAAATGCCCTCTCTCCCATCCTGGCCACCATCTCCATGTTCTCCTCAACCTGCTTCTCGACGAGCAGCCTAAGCTCATCTCCGGATATGGGTTTAAGCCCGAGAGCCTCCAAAGCCCGCTCGGGAGTAGCCTCAGGATTGGAGGAGATCCATCTCAGAATCTCAGGTATGGCCTCCTTAGTCAACGCCCCCTCCCCCAGGAGCTTGAACAGGCTCCTCAACGCCTCTTCTTTGATTCCTCCCACCCTAACCCCCTCCCTCTCGAGGCTCTTCATGGTTTCCGTGAGGGTAACAGCTATAACTGTTGGGGATGCCTTGGTCTCTTTTGCCAACTCCTCGAAGAGCTCTGAGTAGGCCGAGTCGATGATCTGCCTTGCGAGCTTCTCGTTTAGATGATAATCCTCCATCAACCTTCTAAGCTTCGCCTGTGGAGTCTCGGGTAAGGCCGCCTTAATCCTCTCTATCCTCTCAGGTGTTATGGGTATGGGGAAAACATCAGTCTCAGGGTACATCCTGGCGGCCCCAGGCCTAGGCCTAGTGTACCGCGTTGTTCCATCCGGGTTTGGCGCCCTGGTCTCACTCGGCACTCCCAACATCGCCTCTCTCGCCCTAACTAGGAGGGCTTGGAGGCTTCTCCTGCACCTCTCCTCCTCATCGATCACGATGAAGAGTGCGTCCCTATCCGTCGTCATGGTCTTTGAAAGGATCGATGAGAGCTGTTCATCGCTCAAATCCCCTCTTGACAACTCCTCAATATGGAAGACCATTTTGGCTCCACCCCAGGCCCTCGCCCTATCGGCCATCTCCCTTCCCAGCGTCAGGTTTGGGCAGAGCTCCCGCTCTAGTAGGCCTCCAAACCCTGGGAGGCGGAGGGCCATAACCCGATGGCCTCCC
>JAGTQJ010000023.1:14485-15143 GCA_018396515.1 Candidatus Bathyarchaeota archaeon
GTTGGATGGTTCATCGAGGCGAATAGCTCGGTGAGATCGAAGAACTCCTCCTTCAAATCCGATGGGCTGAGCCCCCTGCTCCTCAGCTCCGATGCTATGGAGAGAAGGCTCAGTTGCCTCTGTGCCTCATACTCCACGACCTTGGAGATGAGTTCGAGCTCCTGAAGCCCCTTTATCTCTATCTGGGCTCCGCCTTCGATGGAGCTGTTAAGGTCCTGCCTTATAGTTCCAAGACCCCTCCGCACCCTTCCAGTTGCCCTTAGGAGGCGACCTATGGCTAGGGCCACCTCCTCAGCCTCCTTAGGTGAATGGAGTTCAGGAGTTGTTGAGACCTCTATCAAGGGTATCCCGAGTCTGTCTATCCTATATCTTATCGTTTCATCATCCTCATCGATCTTCCTCGCTGCATCCTCCTCTAGGCAGATCTGCTCCAGGCCGTAGGCTCTGTCCCCTGACTCTATTGAGCCCCCGATGGAGACCACACAGGTCCTCTGGAATCCCGTCGTATTGGATCCGTCTACGACAATCTTCCTCATCACCTGGATCTCATCGACGGGCCTTGACCCGGTCATCAGGGCGAAGATGAGACAGGTGTCTAGGGCCTCCTCGTCTAGGGGGCCTGGGGGCTCCTCATCCATCTCGACAAGGCACGAGGTCT
>JAGTQJ010000024.1:0-3696 GCA_018396515.1 Candidatus Bathyarchaeota archaeon
TTCTCCTCGGGGTCCACAACTCCCCTGAGCCTCTCTAGGAACCTGTTCCGAGCTTCGACCACCACGAGGTTGACGCCCAGCCCTCTGAAGGTCTTCTCCACCTCCATTGACTCCCCTGATCTCATGAGGCCGTTGTCGATGTGGACCGCGACCAGCCTATCTCCAAGGGCTCGGGCTGCTAGGATGGCCGCTACTCCCGAGTCAACCCCCCCGCTCAGGGCTATGACGGCCCTCGAGGGGCCTACCACCTCCTCTATCTCCCTAACCATCCCCTCAGCTAGGTCTGTTGGCCTCCAGTTTGGCTTGCAACCGCAGACCTCGAAGATGTAGTTCCTCAGCATCTCCCTACCCCTCTCGGTATGCTCAACCTCCGGATGCCACTGGAGGCCGTAGATGGGCTTGGAGATATGTCTGAAGGCGGCCACGGGGCAGGCATCGGTATGGGCTAGAGCCTCAAACCCCTCAGGGAGGCCGAAGACCGTGTCTCCGTGGCTCATCCAGACCTTCTCCACCGGGCCAAGCCCCCTTAAAACCCCGATAGGCTTATCGATTAGGGCTTCGGCTATGCCGTACTCCTTCACCTCGGCCCTGCGCACATCTCCCCCAAAGATCTGGGCGAGGAGTTGATGGCCGTAGCAGATGCCCAATATTGGGGCATCAAGCCTGAGAAACCCCTCATCGAGCCTTGGGGAGGAGGGATCCAGGACGCTTGAAGGCCCTCCGGAGAGGATTAAACCCCTAATCCTCATCACCTTCATAAGATCCTGAAGGTCTACGGGGCTCGAATCCGGTGGAATTATCTCCGAGTAGACGTTCATCTCCCTTACCCGGCGGGCTATGAGATGGCAATATTGACCTCCGAAGTCCACCACCACGATCCCGTCAGGCAGCTCATCCAGGAAACCGCTTGAGGCTTTATCAGGAGGAGACATATTTATAATGTCCATTGAGAGACGAGCCTTTATCGATTTTGCTTAAGCCACAAACAGTCTCAATGTTGATGAAGGATCTGGGAGGGATGGAGGGGTGGAACCCCATTCGAAACATTCAAATGCTCATCTTTCTCTTCATCCTTTAGACATGTTGTGAGGTTCATTCCATGAGCGGAATTCTCCTTGTTAGGGATGTGATGACCAGAGGGGTCAAGACAATCCGCCCCGAGGATACAGTCCTGGAGGCGGTCTCGAAGATGAACAAGTTCCATATAGGCTCCGTCGTGGTCACGAATAACGGTAGGCCCATAGGGATCATAACGGAGAGGGACATCCTAGCTAAGGTGGTCGAGCCCTGCATGGACCCTGCATCTGTGAGGGTTAAGGATGTTATGTCGAAACCCGTCATAACCATAGAGCCCAACGCGGCGTTAGAGGAGGCAGCCAGGATCATGGCTAGGGCTAGGATAAAGAAGCTCCCGGTCGTCGAGGGAGGCAAACTTTTAGGCATAATCACAACCACCGATATAGTGAGGGCCAATCCAACCCAGGTTGGGATCCTCGAAGAGCTCCTTAGGGTGAGGTGAAAACCATGGAGTTCCTGGAGCTGGTCAGGAAGAGGAGGAGCATAAGGAAGTACAAACCCGATCCGGTACCCCAGGAGCATCTAGAATATGTTCTAGAGGCCGCGAGGCTGGCGCCCAGCTGGGGTAACAGGCAGTGCTGGAGGTTCATCGTCGTGAAGGATCCGTCGAAGAGGAGGGCGATATCCCAGAGGGACTGGGTGGCGGAGGCTCCCGCCATAATCGTAGGATGTGCAGATCCAAACCTCTCAGGGTCGAGGTTCGGACAGCAGTACTACATGCTAGACATGGGCATAGCCATGGAGCACATTATGCTCGCCGCCGCTGAGAAGGGATTAGGGACCTGCTGGATCGGGGGGCAATTCGACGAGGAGACCGTGAAGAAAGTTCTAGGGGTGCCACAGGAGATAAGGGTTGTCGCCATGACCCCAATAGGATACCCGGCTGAGGAACCTGCACCGAGAGGGAGGAAGGAGCTCAGGGAGATAGTCAGCTACGATAAATGGTGAACATATAGAGCTCAAGTGGCCGAAGACAACCCAAAAGGCTCCACCTCGATAGTTTCCACCAATCTATATAAATTCACATACTTCAAAAACATTAAAAAGCTATAAAGAAAAATAATATAATACCTTTCATGCTTTAAGAAAACAGATACGATGATCTCTGCCGGCTAGCCAAATAATGAAAATTTGAAGCCTTTATTTTTAACGATATCTCTTATCTCTTTCCAAACATATCTACATTCATAGGCCTACTTGAGGAGAGGTGAGCCCCTAGACTCGCCGCCCTAAAAATCTCAGGAGACCTCTAAAAGCTATCCACCTAAGTTTTGTATTATTTAACTAGCCTTAATCTCCTTCTTAGGGCTGGCCTCTTCCTCGAAAGTTCATCGAATACCTCTCCGAAGCTTTCATCGGGTTTGAGGATTCTCTTTAGGAAGACGCCGGTTCTTCCCACCCTTTCCCGCCTCTTCAAGGTTCTCACCCTGTCCTTTACCGCCTCGACGCTTATTCCCAGCAGCTTGGCCACGGCCCCCTCCCTCCCTATGATGGAGGACTCTACATGGCCTCTAGCCGTAGGCGTTATTAGCATAAGGCGTTTGTCCACCCCTGGGACTCTAATCCCTTCACTCAGCTGGTATATGCCGACCGAGCCTGCGAATCCATAGAACTCGAGTTCGATCGGCCTCATCTCCACAAGGGGGAATGAGTAGCTCCTCCTCTCACCCACGGTTATATACCCCTTCGCTGCGTAGGATGGGGTTGCCTGGATGATCTCCCTATTCAACACCTTGAAACCACACCTCTCAAGGGCGAACTCTAGGATGGAGGGGTTGGGGAGACTGGGAATGAATATGTCTATGTCGCTGCTGGCTGAGACATCCCCCCTTGCGATGCTCCCATAGGCAAATGCCTCTACGCCTATCGAGGAGATGGGCTCCATCATATCCCTAGCCTCCTCTCTCAGGTGTTTGAAGAGGCTCCACCTCCCCTCATCATATACTATCTCAAACCCCTCCTCCATTGAGGCCCCCTAGAAACCATATCCTTAAGAGTGTAATTTTAGCTATGATTTTTAAAATCTTGAAATTGATATGAATGGAGTTAATGGAGGAGGGGTTTTGATATGAATGGAGTTAATGGAGGTCAAGAGAAACGGTCTTTGAAGCCCTCCTCACGATCCTCCTCATGACCCTAGGATGGATAGTATTCTATATTTCGGCATATCTCCTGAAGCTGGATAGATTCGGCTTCGAGGTCCATCCCCTATACGCCTTTTACAAGTCGACAAGGCTGAACTCCTTTATAGAGCATCTGGGCTGCCTGTGCCCTGGGCTTTGGAGGGTTCTGGGGAACATAGGCGTCGCTTCCTCCGTGGGCCAGATAATCTTCATGTCTTATCTCCTCTTCATCAACCTCTACAGGTTCCTCTACCTCCCGGAGAGGGCCTCTCCGGTTATGCCCCTCATCCCGGGCGTCACCATAAGGACGGAGAACCTCCCATGGTTCCTCGCCGCCGCGGGGGTCGTAATCCTCCTCCATGAATTATCCCATGGTATCCAGTGCGTGGTAGAGGGGGTACCTATAAGATCATCGGCCATACTGCTTGCGGTTGTAACCTTCGGGGGCGCGGTTGAACCCGATGAGGAGAAGCTCGAGAAGGCCACAACATCCTCC
>JAGTQJ010000024.1:3710-15007 GCA_018396515.1 Candidatus Bathyarchaeota archaeon
CGCAGCGGGCTCAATGGTCAACCTAGCCACGGGCATATTCCTAATAATATTTTTCATCCTGTTAGGAGACGCACTCCCTGAGCCGGTCTATATCTTCCTCCAATGGGTCTACTTCCTCTCCATAAACATAGCCCTCGTGAATATGCTGCCAATCCATCCACTGGATGGGGGAAGGATCTTCAAAGTCTTCATATCAACCTGGGGCAGGAGAGGCCCAATGATTGAAAGGGTCACCATGTACAGCTTCATAGTCCTCATGGCATCTAACCTCGTTCTAAGCCTCATAAAGTTTGGAATAATCCCCATATAAGAGGAGAAGGATGCCAAAGAGGGGTTTATAGGCAAAATAGATTTATCCCATTAATCCCTAATTTCCTAATGCGGCGGCAGGTAGGACCGGGGAGCTAGCCCTACCCTGAACCTCAAATGGGCTCCATGGAGGGGTCAGTAACCGAAGGTGAGCGGGTTGGATGGGCTGAAAGGCGCTACGCCCTCCGATGAGGGTTTGCCCCTTGGGGCTGGCGGTTGTCCCCTAACGCCCTCGTAGGGGGGCGTTAGAGCATTAGCCGGGCGAACCTGGCCAGGACCGGGAGATGGAGCGTGTGGGGGTGAGCGTGGGGCTGGAGGGGGTATTGCCTGAAAGCTATGCTGGGGCGGATATTCAGAAAGGTATGCCCTACCCTCCACCCGAAGGAGCAACCTAAGTCCGGACGCCCAGCGCTCAAGGGTCACAGGCCGGAGGAGAGCCAAGCGGCCCTGCGGCCTAATCGGCCCGCGAGCCCGAGGGGCTGCCGCCGCAGTATTCTAGAGTGAGCCGGGGAAGGGCTCAATTCTGTGGTAGAGACATCCAAGGATCTGTTGAGGTTTTTCTCTACACTGGTGTATAATGATATAATTTGCGGAGCCGGATAATTTTCACCGGTGAGCCTATGGATAATAGAGTTGAAGACTATAGTGGGAGAGCGGTTCTGCTAGTCGTCGCCCTGTCCTCTTTTCTAACCCCATTCGCGGCCTCTTCTTTTAACCTAGCCCTCCCCTCTATGGGGAGGGAGCTGATGCTTGATGCGGCCCTTCTGGGCTGGTTGGCCCTATCTTATCTCCTGGCCTCCGCGATATTCCTCGTCCCCTTTGGGAAGCTGGCCGACATGGTTGGGAGGAAGAGGGTCTTCCTATATGGAACCCTGGTCTTCACAGCCTCCTCTCTGCTGCTGGCATTCTTAACATCGACCTTCTTCCTCCTTCTTTTGAGGACTCTACAGGGGGTTGGAAGCGCGATGCTCTTCGGAACTGGGCCAGCCATACTAGTCTCATCGTCGCCCACGGGGAGGAGGGGGAGGCTGCTAGGGCTGAATGTGGCCTCGGTCTACCTCGGCCTCTCCCTAGGCCCCTCCCTCGGAGGGGCTCTGACCCAGAGGCTGGGCTGGAGGAGCACCTTCCTCATGAACGCCGCCCTGGGCCTAGTTATTATCATCTTCACCATTGCAAGGATGAGGGGGGAGTGGAGGGGAGCTGGTGGGGGTAAGTTCGACTCCCTTGGATCCCTTCTATATGGCCTCACACTCCTCCTGCTCATATATGGGTTCTCATCCATCCCCTCGGCCCAGAGCCTTCTCTTCATGGCCTTTGGAGGCCTATCGACCCTGCTCTTCCTAAACTGGGAGCTGAGGGTGAAGAACCCGGTCTTAGAGGTAAGGATGTTCACCAAAAACAGGGTTTTCGCCCTCTCCAACCTCGCGGCCCTCCTAAACTATGGAGCCACCTCAGCCGTGGCCTTCCTGATGAGCCTATATCTCCAGTATCCCAGGGGTTTTGACCCCCAGACCTCTGGCTTGATCCTCCTATCCCAGCCCGTGATGCAGGCCACCTTCTCCCCCCTGGCTGGAACCCTCTCGGACAGGGTTGAGGCGAGGATACTGGCCTCTACGGGGATGGGCATCACGACCCTAGGCCTCCTCCTCCTCACCCTCCTAGATGAGGCGACGCCGATGGAGGCCGTGGTCCTCGACCTATTAATCCTGGGGCTTGGCTTCGCCCTCTTCTCCTCCCCAAACATGAACGCGGTAATGAGCAGCGTCGAGAAGGGGTCCTACGGGATAGCCTCGGCGATCCTTGGAACCATGAGGCTTATCGGGCAGATGCTGAGCATGAGCATAGCCACGACGGCCATCGCCGCCTCTACCGGCGGGGGCCTGATAGAGCCCTCGACATACCCCCTCCTCATCCAAGCTATGAGGAGCTCCTTCACCATCTTCTCCATCCTCTGCCTCATCGGAACCCTAGCCTCCACGGCGAGGGGCAGAATGAGATAACCCATCTTAGAGACTGGGTTTCCCAGGAGGTCTCATATATATCTGTATATCTCCGATTTTGATCGATTTGAATCGATCTTGATGTGCCTCCCGAAACTCCCGGCTTCTAATCCGCCGAGCAGAGGAATGGAGGCCCCGGTATATGGGTTTCTCCCATCACAGTACTCTGACTGATGGCCAGCATTCCCAGGCTCGTATACCTTAGGGATGGAAATGCCTATTTTAGGCGGGTTTCCATGCGAAGATTTAAATTGGTGATGGGTGGAAATATGAAAACAAAGAACGGAGAAATAGAAACCAGAGGACAGGTGTATTGGAGATGGAAGGCAAGAACGTTATCTATGTGGGGCAGAAGCCTGTAATGAGCTACTGCCTCGCCGTCTTAACCGCCCTTAGGGGCGGGAACACAGAGGTCTCCCTCCTCGCAAGGGGTCGGGCCATAAGCAAGGCGGTCGACGTAGCCGAGGTGGTGAGGAACCAGTTCATGAAGGACCTGAAAGTGAAGAACATAAGCATAGGTACGGAGACCCTGGAGACGGAGGGAGGCTCCTCAAAGAACATCAGCAACATAGAGATAGTCCTAGCTAAAGGCTGAAGACAAGAGAAACAAGGCCTCCCGAAAACCGAGGAACTACCTTTTTCTCCTCACTCCCTAGTGTTAAAAAATGATTATATCAGTTTTCGTTGTTTAAAATTGAAAGCTTTAGATGATTTGGTTAAATTATCGGTTTTTCAGATTCGAAAAGTTAATAATGTCGGGGCATGAACTATCTTCCGGGTATTTGAATGCCATACTGTCCTAAGTGTGGTGGGGAGGTCTCTGAGGGGGATCGCTTCTGTCCATACTGCGGGGAGAGGCTTGAGAGGGAGGGAGGCAGGGTAGCTCCTCCGAGCCCTGGGGCTATGGAGCACCTATCCTTCGCCTTCAACCTGGCCTCGAGAAAACCCATGGTCTTCGCACCCGCAATCCTGGGAGGCGTCATATCGATGGTCATCTCAGCCCTTGTATCCTTGGCCGGGGGCCTATATCCATGGGGTTTCACCCCTGGCCTCGGCTATTCCCCGACGCCTAGACTGGCTTCGTTCATCATCTTCGCGGGATTGGCCTCAATAGTGGGGGCGATAATATCTTATATCCTCTTCTTCGCCTCCCTAGACATGTCAAGGGATGCCTACCTGGATAGGCCTCTCGACCTTGGGAAGAGCGTGGGCTATGTCCTTCGTAGGTTGGGCACTATAATCGTCGCCTCAATAGTGGGGGCCATCCTAATGGTGACCATCATACTGATCCCGGTGGCCCTACTCATGTTCGTGATCCTTGTCTTCGACGAGACGGGGATCGGAGACTCGATATCGAAGGCCTTCGGTGTTCTAAGAAAAGAGCTGGGCGACATCATAATACTCCTCATAATAGCCATCGCGGGCTCATTCATACTGGGGCTTATCCCGATAATAGGGAGCCTCCTCTCCTCCGCCTTCAACGTCATAATATCCATAGCCTTCATAGACCTATACTCCTACTACAAGAAGGCTGTCTGAGAAACCCAGATCTTTTTACCTCGTACATAGGTTCTTTTAAGGCCGTGTTGAGGTATTCATCAAGGCTTGAAGCCGTCAGCTCAATGGCAGATGTCAATAAGAATGGGCTGTGTTCGTAGATGGGCTAAAGAGCTTGGCTATTGAACTGGGGATACCCTGAAATTGTTCTTTATAGTCTAAGTTGGATCAGTATGGGACGCCGCGGCCTTCGACGGTGGATTCTCCTTCTCTCCATGATGAGCGTGCTCTTAGCGGTTCTTATGGTTTATTGGTGGCAGAGGCCCGGTGGCAGCCAAGGGGAGAGGCTGGCGGCCATAGTTGACGGGCTGAGCGAGGAGTTCCCCAATCAGCGATTCATCTCAGAGGCTTCAAGGATCCTTATGGAGGGTGGATACAGGGTTGATATCTTCAACATATCCAGCCTGACTGTGGCCTTCTATAGGGGCCTACCCTCTAAGGGATATGAGATCATAATATTGAGGGTGCACAGCGCCCCGATGGATGAGGGGAGGATCCCAGGGGCCGCCCTCTTCACCGGGGAGAAGGGGGAAGGTATGTACATGCTTGAGCAGCTCATGGGATGGGTCAGGATGGCGAGGACCCTAACTAGGGGTGAGAGGTTCTACGCTGTGACCCCATCCTTCCTAGAGGAGGCCTTGGATGGGAGCTTCAAGAACACCACGATCCTCCTGATGAGCTGCTATGGAGCCATAGATGATACATTGGGGAGGATCCTCACGGAGAGGGGGGCCTATGCCTTCGTAGGATGGACCGACCGGGTCACACCTGAGCACATGGATAGAGCCGCCGTTATAATCCTCGAGAAGCTGGTCGGGGAGCGACTATCCCTAAAGGAGGCGGTGGAGCAGACCGCGAAGACCCTCGGCCCAGACCCAGTTTATGGAGGAGAGCTGAGGGCCTACCTGAGGTGAGGGGGATGAAGAGGCGGTGAGATGCTCACCAAGGCGATTTAGAGTTCCTCAAAAGGCTTATGAGGAGCTTTATGGTCCTATCATCCTATGTGTCGAGGATCTGGAAAGCATTACTTCCTGCTCCTTATGGCAGTCTTTGTATCAGTTCTTTTTCCCCTAAAGATCAGCTACGGCTCCGATGGTAAGCCAATAAGCATAGGATCCCTCTCTGATAGGGGGCGAGACATGGATGGTGATGGACTTTTCGACTATCTAGAGATGAGGATAGATGTAAACATCACAACTCCGGGGCTTTACATCGTCGAGGCTGGGAACCTCATAGATCCAGAGGGAAGGCCCATAGATGTGACAGCTTATAGCAGGCTTCTACTAGAGGCTGGGGAACATGTCATCACCATACTCATGGATGGGAGGAGGATCCGCTCCTCGGGCTTAAACCCGAGCAGGGTCTCATATATAGGGGTCATAAGCGGGGATTATAGGGAGGCCGACTTCTTAAGCAATGCATCCCTCTCCAGGGAGTATGGCTTCGAGGAGTTCGAACCACCACCGGAGTACAGCTTGGGCGTAGTAGAAGGGAGCTGGATGCTCTATAAGGTCCTCCTCGTCGGCTCCCCGGATGTGGGAGCTGGGCCTGGAAATCTTCCGAGGGAGATAATGGTCAGGGTGGCAGGGGTAAGGGGAAGTTTGATCTCCCTGGAGATGGTGTTCAACTTCGAAGGAGGAGCCACATCCCACGAGGTGGTGGAGGGCTACTTGGAGAGGGAGAGCCAGATCTTCCCATTCATCATCCCCTCCAACCTCACCCCGGGAGACCCCTTCGGCCTCTCCCCTAAATCTAGGCTCGGGGAGGGGGGCTCAGAGGAGGTGTTGGGGAAGAGACGGGAGGTGAACAGATTCAGGGGTGAGAATAGCTTCATACAGGGAAATGTAGAGGTGAGGTATGTTGAGGACTATGTTTGGGATAGGGTGACCGGTGTCCTGCTCAGGTCTTGGATAAACATGACCCTAACCGATATGTTAACCGGAGAGACCGGGTACAACAATGTCTCATTCACCATCCTTAAGACCAACTTAATACCCCAGAGGACAATCATCAGGCTTGAGGCCCCCCAGAGCGTCGAACTCGGAAAACCCTTCAAAATAACAGCTCTATTAACAAACTCCTTTAAAGAGGGGATGGAGGGAGAAGAGATAATTTTAAAGAGTATGGATGAAGATACGGAGATCGGTAAGGCTAAAACAGACAGTAATGGAGAGATAAGATTAGATTATACCCCAAAGGCCGCTGGAAGGCTACTCATAAAGGCGGTGTATAAGGGATCAGAGGAATATGAGGCCTCTGAGGAGGCGATTGAGATAGAGGTCAAATCCCCATTCACCCTCCTCACCCCAGCACTAATAGCCATAGGAATAGCCTCATCCATCATCATCCTCTTCATGTACGGGAAGGGGAGAGTTCAATCCCAGCTGGCCAGAGGTGAGCAGCCCAGCTCAAAACGATGATGGAAAAGAGCGCTAATAACGAAATGTTTTTAGATCGATATATTTTCAACACATCATAACTATAATCTTCTGTTTAACTTTTCATTTTACTGCTATTATCTCCCCATTTTTCACTCTCTTGAAGATTTTTGGGTCTCCTTTAACCCTTCCGAAGACGTTTACTGGGCTGTAGGCCCTAGGCTCACTACCCCTGCTGATGGGGGTTGGACCGAAGAATATGCATATGGCCCTGCCCGGAGGCCAGTATGCCACATCCCCGACCTCCACAACCTCCTGAGAGTTCTCCTCCCCAATCCTGACAGGTACCTCGAAGTATATCTCCTCCCCCCACCTGTTCGCAACCACCTCTATTGGAAGAGCTTTCATGATGGCCTCCGCTGTCCTCGGGTTTCTCTCCTGGAGAACCTCGACCTCGACCTCACCAATACTTCTCGAGGTTATCTTGATTTGTGGCATATTCATCACCTCGATTAGGTCAACGAATTATTAATCCCATAGAGCGATTTAAAAGCTTCAAAGAAGCCCTTCACGTTGAATCTAGATTCGGCGCTGAAGCAGTAGTCACCCCCTAACTTATAACCTTGAGTGATCACTTGTCGGAGGGATCGATGGGCTGCAGATCTTCCAGATAAAATCTCTTTTGGAAGACCTCTGGTGAATTATCCCCCTCATCCTTTCTCCCTAATACTTTAAAGTGTGCATAAGCTTCATTTTATCTCACCTCTGGTATTGAGGGCCTGTATCACCAACCACCGAGGTGGTCACTTCTCCCTAACTTCTCATCCTAATCTAATCCTCATTAGAGGAGGTCAATTCCTTAAAGGTATATTTTGTGAGGATGTTAGGCGAGGTTGTGAAAAGCTCCTGATAAGGAGGATGGCAGAAATTGGAGAGATTCTAGGATCAAGTTAGGCGTGACGGCCTTGGAGCCCCTAATTCCATAAGCCGATCCAATTAGGATAACCCTAATGAGGCATAGCTAAATTTACTATAGGCCTTTTAAGCGGTTAACATCAAGGATCTAAAAACAAACTCCAGCTAAACAAATAATTCTCTGTAAATGAACTTCAGCACATTTAATTCACTTTTAGTATTACAGAGTTTTAGCATTACAGTTGAGGTAGGTTGACCAAAAAACTTATTAGTATAAAGAAAAATCTAATCGAAGGTGATAGATAGATGGAGAGAGTTAATGAATTTCAGAGAGCCCTAGTGCAGCTGAGACGTCAAAACCCGGAAAAGGTCGCAGCGATCTTGGATTTCATAAGAAAGGTGGAGGAAAAAGGGGCTCTCGATGTAAAGACTAAAGAGTTGATAGCGCTGGCCGCGGGGATCGTCAGGCACTGCGAGTGGTGCATCGCATACCACGTGAAGGGGGCGAGGGATGCAGGGGCAAGCAAAGATGAGATCCTAGAGGCCGCATGGGTAGCTGTTATGATGGATGGAACCCCGGGGCTAGCACACCTTGTTCCAGTACTGCAGGCAATGGAGGATTTCATCGTCGAATAGTGGGAAAGGGTTTAGAGTGGTCCCATCCAAACAATATTTTTTAAATTATTTTTTGAAAGCCCAGTACGGCTCGAACATCGATGAGTCCCCTAAGGAAGAATATATGATCTCCAAAAATATACTCAAAAGAGTCGAGGATTGAGAGGAAGCCATAACAAATACATCTGTAATACAGGAAGTTGTGGATTGGCTAGAGTAAAACAATAGAAGAGAGGAAATAAAGGAGTTCTTAACTGCGATAAATTCATACATAAAAATGAAAAGGTTGAGGTATCATGGAAAGAAATGATCGATTCAATATCAGAAATGGAGAAATGTGAATTAAACTTTATAGAATCCCTCACCATGCAAAAGATGAAGAGAAATGGTGTTAATGAAATATATACAAACGATAGAGACTTGGTAAATTGGATAAATAGAGTTTGGAAGTGATAAGCTTCTGAGAATCAAGCCTCTAAGAAAAGGGGCATCTGCTGGGCTTGAAATGCCGAAGCCTTGAGAACCTCAAGAGCTCAATATAACTTTACCTAGCCTCATAAGGCTAATCCAATGTTTATAATTTGTGTTGACAATAGATGTCTTGGTAATAGCTTATAGGAAAGAAGGCGGTGGTTCAGGTTAAGCTCCCTGCGAATCTGGTGGAGGAGCTTGATAAACTAACGGAGCAGGGGCTCTACCGCGACAGTACCGAGGCCATAACCGACAGCATGAGGCATCTCGTCGAGAAATACCTGAGGGAGGATCCGATCTCGAGGAGAAATACTTGAAGGATATGGAATTAGATATCCTCTTCCCATCATATCATGAGGAATGGGGTGATTATGTCTCAAACATATCCGCCTACATAAAACGAGGCCTTTCATATGGTGATGCTCTCGTAGCCGAAGCTATAGAGCAAAGTGGTTTCGAGCTCTTCATAACTTGGAATAAGAAGCACTTCGAGGGCAAGATAAAGGTAAAGGTTCTCACATCCAAAGAATACTAAAATTATAAATATCTCTAGAAAAAACTTTCGAGAAGTTTCTGAGGAAATTAAAATCTAAAAGTAATCTGGTAAGCAGAAGTAAAACTAAAAAGATTATAATTATCTCTAAATAATAGAAACAGCTAAAATTATATTGTTTAATATCTAATTTTTAAAACCTGTAAGAATCCCACCTCTAGGATGGCTGCCAATAGGAAAATCATGTAAATTTCAGCTAAAACCCTATTCGTCAGCTCTCCTTTTAAAGTTTTATATATAGCTCTATATATGCCGAAAGCCTCTAAAATTCCATGTGGTAGGCTTAACAGCATAAGGATTTGAGTCAAATTCATTAATAAGAATCCATAATGAAATCGGTAAACCCTTAACACGCTTACAGTAAGGATTATTATAGTAAACGCAAGTGCGAATATACGGGGATGATTAAGAACAACATAATCTATATCCCTTTTAGGAAGGAATGCTGGTACAAAATCAACATAAAAACTCATTCCAATAATTATTAGAGAAACTGCGATTATATTATGGATGAAAAACATTGTAACAGCAAAAGGAGGAATCGAAAGAACATAATTTACATATCTCAGAAAGGATATATTTTCAAGGTAGGCCAAAGCAAGGAAAAAGGCAAAGACGCAGCCAAGAATGGTAGTTCTAACTTTTTTGTTTACCGATCCCTCAGCTTTAATACCCTTCAACATATCCTAAAATGATGTCGAGCTACCAATTTTTACTTTTCGCAGAACTAGAATATTGAGTCAGATGTGTTCTGTGTCTACTCTCTCCACACCCTCCTGAAGAGGTTGAGGAAGTTCAGGCCTAGGATCTTCTTCACCTCAGTGTCCGAGTAGCCCCTGGCGATGAGGCCTTTGGTCAGGTTCGGCATATGCTCAAGCCACCCATATCCCCACTCCTTTGTCATGGGGGTGTGATAGGTCCTGTCTATTCGGTCTGGATAACGATGGATGTAGGCGAGCCTCGTCACGGAGTTCCTGAAGTCCACGTCGGAGCCGAAGCCAACATGGTCCACCCCCAAGAGGTCTACCGCATAGTCGATCTGGTCTAGGGTGTCGTCGGTGAGGGTTGAGGGGCCCGCCCTCTTTGCGAAGAATGGTGTGATCCCGATGACCCCTCCCTTCTCGGAGCATGCCTTCAAAGCCTCGTCGGTCTTCCCCCTCCTCCTCGCATACTCGAGGAAGGCCTCTCTCCCCGCCCAGGTGGCGTAGGGGCTCAGCTCCATCGGGGTGGAACTTCTAGGGCAGACATGGGTGAAGGCTACGGGATCCTTCGAGAGCTCTATTGCCTCTAAGGTTGAGCGGTCTCCCACATGGCTCAGGTCTATTAGAACTCCCTTTCGGTTCATTGCCTCTATCAGGGCCATGCCGAAGTTGCTGAGGCCTGTGTCGGTCCTCTCTAAGCAGCCGTCCGCGGCCTCATTCCTCTCATTATAGCTCAGCTGAATTATCCTGACGCCCCAATCCCAGGCCAAATCCAGGAACCTGAGGTTCCCCTCCAGGAAGCTGCTGTTCTGAGGGCCGAAGATTATCCCATGCCTCCCCTCCAGCTTAGCCCGCTCTATGTCAGATGCCCTTCTCACCAGCAGGGCCTTCTCCCCGTGCTTCTCTATCCAGTCGTGGTACTCTGAGAGCTCCCTCAGCGCCTCACCCATACTCCTCTGCATGCAGACCGTGGCATTGCTCGCGGTTATCCCACCCCTCAACATATCATCTATCCAGATATCCTCCCCCACATAGTGGATGAAGGGGACTATGCTGGCGTCGATGACTATGCTCTCCCTATGCAGGGCTAGGGCGTGCTCCTCCTCATCCTTACTCAGATCGAGATGACTCCTCAATATGAACCCCAAAAACCAGACATAGGACTCCTTAATATTTGAGTCGGATCCCATGTTGGGCTATGAGGATGGGGTGATTTTGGCTATTAAATCCACCATATCTACTGCTTCTTTAGAAGTTTCCTTAACAGTTACTCTTTTAGATGAACCTTACCTCGAGCGGCCTTTTCCTAATGCTCATAGCAGAGCCAATGGGCTTCTGGGAAACCTGAAGGGGATTGCTCCAGAAGAATGATCATTCCCGAGGTTATGCCATCCCGTCTCTATGTTTTAGCTCTATAAACCAGGAAGGGAGATAGGTTCAGAATGGATTGAAAATTATCCAAAATTAAACTGAAAATTCCATTTAAATTCTGCTTAATTTAAGCCTCGCCGATGAATTATGATCTTGAGTTCATCCATTCTTCCCGGTTCTAGCCCCCTAAAATATCCTTCTCCCATCACCTGAGGAACCGGGACACCCAAATCATCCAGCTCCTCGGAAGAGATCTACGCCTAAAAGGCAAAACTACACCCTAAAAAGAAGCCTCCTCATCGAAGGATCACACCCAAAACACCCAGAACCACTAGAAACACTAAACATATATGGCATAAAGGCCGAGTACATGAAACCTTCCGCGAAGTAATCGAAAGAGAAGACATAAAAACCTACCAAGAAATAC
>JAGTQJ010000027.1:0-778 GCA_018396515.1 Candidatus Bathyarchaeota archaeon
CCAACCTAAGGCTGACCCCTCAAAGGATCCTCGACCCGGAGAGGCTTAGGCTTGTGGATGAGGCGAAGGTGGCTGTGATAATGGATCCACCCCTCCCTTCCACGAGGCTTCTGGCGGAGCTGTGCAGTGAGAGGGGTGTGACGGTCATGTGGGACCCGGGGGTCTACCATAGGGCGGGGGTTGAGGCCCTCAAGGATACTCTAATGAATATAGACTACTTCATCCTTAACAGGGTGGAGTTCGAGGGCCTCCTGGGAACCAGCGACCCCTTCGAGGTTGGCGGAAGGCTGACCGCCATAAAAGAGGGGATGAAGGTCATAATCAAGCGTGGAAGCGATGGGTGTGCCCTCTATGACGGTGGTGAAGTCATCGAGGTAGAGGCTCTACCATTAGAGGAGCTTGGGATGAAGGTGGTTAACACAGTTGGGTGTGGAGACGCCTTCATAGGAGCCCTTGCCGCCGCCAAGGTAGAGGGCTTGAGCGACCTCGAGGCCCTTAGATGGGGGTGCGCCGCGGGCTCATACAAGGCTACTAGATTGGAGACGAGGGGTGGACCCACAGGGAGACAGCTAACCGAGCTTTTGAGGGCCTGGGACCTCCTGAGGAACAGCTCACCCTCTCAGAGGCGGCCCGAGTAACTACATATCCATAACTCTTTTTTATCAAATGGCCCCTAGCTCCAGTGGTATGAAGCGCGGCGCTGAGGATGTGAGGAGGTTCTTAAGGGAGAGAAAGGTTGAGGCCGAGATCAGGGAGCTCAGCGAGTCGACTCGAACCT
>JAGTQJ010000027.1:803-4765 GCA_018396515.1 Candidatus Bathyarchaeota archaeon
TTGCGACATCGCCCAGATAGCGAAGTCCATAGTCTTCGTAGATGGGGATGCCACCGTCGTGGTCATATCTGGGGATAAGAGGGTCGATGAGGGTAAGCTCTCCCGCCTCATCGGTAGGGAGGTCTCCTTAGCCGACGCTGAGGCCGTGAGGAGGCATACTGGATATGTTATAGGAGGGGTTCCACCCTTCCCCCATGAAGAGGGAGTCAGGGTTCTATTGGACAGCTCCCTGAAGAGGTTTGAACACGTTTGGACGGCGGCCGGAACCCCCAACTCCGTCTTCAAGATAAGGGTTGAGGACCTCAAATCCATCCTGAATACAGATTTCGTCGATGTCTCAAGGGGATGAGCGGGCTTCCATCACATATTCCTCATCGAGTAGACATTATCCAACCAGTTATATAGTTGATGAGGGTCTTCAGAGTTGGGTATGAGTCTTGGGCATCTATGATGAGCTGGGTGTTAGGAGGGTCATAAACGCCAGCGGGACCATGACCCACCTCGGGGGATCGATACCTGAGCCCAGGGTCATGGATGCTATGAAGGAGGCCTCCCAGAGCTTCGTCATCATGATGGAGCTCATAGAGAAGTCCGGGGAGTTTCTTGCCAAGGTGACTGGGGCTGAGGCGGGTCTAGTGACATCAGGCGCCTCAGCAGCCCTTGTTCTTGGCACAGCTGCCTGCGTCATGAGGGGAACCCCCCTTGAGGGGATCGACCCAAAGCCCTTTGAGCGCCTAGCCCTGGACAGGGAGTGGATGGAGCTGATACAGGGCCTCCCCGACCCCTCCCAGCCCAGAAACGAGGTGATCATCCAGAAGGCTCATAGAAACCCTTACGACCACGCCTTCAAGGTGGCTGGATGCAGGCTTGTGGTCGTTGGCGGGGATAAGGGGTGCACCCCCGAGGAGATAGAGGCGGCGATAAACGAGAGGACGGCGGCAGTGGCCTTCACGGCTAGGATGGAGGATGTTGGGGTCCCCTTGAGGGATGTCGCTGAGCTTGCTCATAGGCATGGCGTTCCAGTGATCGTGGATGCGGCCGCGGAGCTTCCACCAAGGTCTAACCTGAGGAGATACCTGGAGGAGGGCGCAGACTTAGTGGTCTTCAGCGGGGGCAAGCACATAGGGGGGCCTAACGGGACAGGCATCCTCGTAGGGAGGAGGGACCTAGTTAGACTTGCAACATTACAAGCCGCCCCATATAGGGGGATCGGGAGGGCGATGAAGGTTGATAGGAGCCAGATAGTCGGCCTTATCACCGCCCTGAAGCTCTGGCTTAATAAAGACGAGGAGCAGGAGTTCCAAGGTTGGCTGGGGAAAGCGAATTGGATAGAGGGGGAGCTTAGAGGAGCTAGGGGGATCACAGCATCCGTCGTTGAATCCGATGCTAGGAGGAGGTATGTCCAGGTCCTGATAACTCTAGAGCGGAGCGTGAAGGCTTCAGAGGTCGTATTTAACCTGAGAAAGGGGAATCCGAGCATATGGGTTAACTACATAGAGCCTAACAAGATCGGGATGGACCCCTCCCTTCTGAAGGATGGTGAGGAGAGGATACTCGTCTCGGCCTTGAAGGGAGAGATTGAACGCCACCTCTGACTTCCCTATATCTCCAACCTCCACTCCCTCAAAAATCTCTCTAGGAACTGCTCCACGAACCTGTGCCTCTCCTCGGAGATCCTCCTCGCCGTATCCGTATTCAGCTCGTCCCTTAATCTCAGGATCTTCTCGTATATGTGGTTCACAGAGGTAAGGGACTCTCCGTCATACCTCTCCTTTGGGGGGATCAATGGGTCGTGTATGGGCTTGTTCTCCCACCCCCCTCTTGAGAAGACCCTGGCGATACCTATAGCCCCGAGGGCGTCGAGCCTGTCTGCATCCTGGAGGACCCTGGCCTCAACACTTTCAGCAGTTTCCCCCCTCCTGAACCTGTGGGCCCTTATGCATTCTAAGACCCTCGATATCTTCTCCTCGGGAAAGCCGGCATCCCTAAGGATCCCCTCAGCTATCTTTGCCCCTTCGGCGGCGTGGTCCTCGACCATGCCCTCCTCCTCCATTGCCCTGGCCACATCGTGGAGCAGTGCTGCCGCCCTGACGACGTCCATATCCGCCCCCTCCTCCGCGGCTATTCTCATCGCCATCCCATGAACCCTCTCCACGTGATACCTGTCATGGTGTGAAAATCTGAGATATTCTTCGCTCCTTCTCCTTATCATCTCAAAAACCGATTCGTCCAACATTCCAATCATACTTGATTTCAATGGTAATAAGCTGATCCTCCGAGTGGGCGGAGGTTCATCGTTCGACGGGTCTGAAGCCTCTAAGCCTCCTCAAATGGGCTATGCTCTTGTCTATATGCTCCCTAGAGCCTATATCCATCCTATTCCATAATCCACCTCCCCTTATGGCGCCGATACCCTCGAGGGATATCCTCCTCGCCTCCTCTATGGTCTCTCCGATGCCCACCACGCATACGGCCCTAGACCTCAGGGCATAGATGCCTCCATTCCTCAACTCCACGGATGCGGGATAGATCCTCATCCTGCCCTGATAGAGGGATGCCAGCCTCTCCGCCCCCTCCAAATTTATGGGGGATCCCACCTCATCCCTCCTCACTCTATCGGGATAGGCCTCCATGTAGCCCCCGTATGATGGTGGCACCTTATATATGGCGACGGTCGCCTTATCGTCAACCTCAACCCCCCTGAGGTTTCCTTCAAGTATTCTGTAGCAGACCTCCACGAAGTCTTCCTTCAATATGGGGATTATATTCAGGATCTCTGGATCCCCGAACCTGCTGTTGTTCTCAAGTATCTTGGGCCCATCCCGGGTGTGCATGAAGGCGACGTAGAAGGGCATCCCTATCAAGCCGGGGTTCCTCCCCCTCCCCTTGAGCCTCCTGAATATCCTCTCGACGATCTCCTCCTCCCTCTCCCTGTCCTCCCTCGTCATGAAGGGGAGGCAGTCCCCAACATCCTTGTATGAGCCCATCCCCCCGGTGTTAGGGCCTCTATCTCCGTCGAAAGCCCTCTTATAATCCCTAGTCTCCGGCAGTGGGATGAGGTGTTTCCCGTCGCAGAGGGCCTGGAAGCTGGACTCCTCCCCCTCCAACTTCTCCTCAACAATCACGGCCCCCTCCCTGTAGTTCGAGGTGAAGTGCTCTATGATCTGCTCCCTCGATGTGAAGTGGTCTCCCCAGACCCCAACCCCCTTCCCCGCGGCTGGGGCATCGGGCTTAACAGCAACCATGTTATCCAGCTCGTCCAGCCATTTGACGAGGTCTCTCTTAGCCTCTTCAACGCTCGGGTAGTCGGAGGGGGCGAAGACCCTGAACCTGGGGTTCACCTCCGGCACAGCCTCTTGGAAGAGGAGCCTCTGGGCAACCTTGCTCCCTTCAATGGCGAACTCCTTGGTCGGGCAGATTAGAGGGATGCCGACCTTCTCCTCGATGATGTCCCTGATCCCCTCGATGATGGGCTTCTCAGGCCCGACTATCCCAAAGTCTATCTCCCCCTTAAACTTCTCGGCGAAACTCAGAATCCGGTCTACATCCAGGTTTGGGATAACTATGTGTTCCTTAGCCCTTGCAAGGTTATAGGGGTTCCTCTGCCTGTCAGCTATGTATAGATCAACCCTATACTCCTCACTTTTCCTTAGGGCCTCAACTATTGCAGCCTCCCTAGAGCCATAGGACACGACTAAGACTCCAACCCGCTCCATCGGAAGATCCTCAAAGGTCTTAAGGTAAAACCTTTAGGTAATAGCTGCCCGAAAGGAGCCGAAAACAAATTCGAGCCGAAATTAAGAGCTTTTGATTAAAGAAATTCTCACCATTGATTAGAAGTCAAATAAACTTATATCGATATTCACTTTACATGGTTAAATCTCGGTATATATCTCTATACCCAGTTCATTTGAGGCCTTTAAGGCTTTGGGGTCAGCGTATGGCGTTACTATAAGCAGTTT
>JAGTQJ010000027.1:4810-4938 GCA_018396515.1 Candidatus Bathyarchaeota archaeon
ATTAAACTGATATACATCTGATGCCTCGAGATGTGAAGTTACCTCGACCAGTAATAATTTACCTTCCTTTAACGCGAAATCGATATCTACCTGGCTCGGATAACCAAATACATATCCCTTATCATCCA
>JAGTQJ010000027.1:5024-9120 GCA_018396515.1 Candidatus Bathyarchaeota archaeon
AGAGCATCTAGAGGTCTCTTGAGAAGACCCAGGCCCTCCCTCAGATCCTCCCTCAGCCTTCTCAACTCCTCTTCATTCCTTTTGAACCCAGAAGCTATCTCTTCCTCGATCCTCGCCAGCCTCTCCTTATACCCATCCAGCCTTCGTGATATCTCCTCCAACTCTAAAACTCCAACCACAGCATAACGGAACTCCAGGTCCTCCCTCAGAAGCCTTAGAAGCTCAGACTTTAGAGTCGAGGTCACGGAATCATCTATGAAGCCACACATATTTCTCTCTTTCTACTTAATTTCCCGTTGCTTGATCTCATAGCTCTTTAATGGTTTAAAAGCATCTCACATTAAACTCTTTCACTAATCAAGAAATTTAAATCAAAAAACTGATTGAATGAAAGAAAATTTATATTATAATAATATTAGAAAACCAAAAAATAGTTCGCATGTGATATATGGACGATGGATAGAAGCACCATATAATTAATCAGAACTTTAGTTAGGCTTATATTGCCCGATTCTCCGATAGGTGTTTGGAGCCCGGTCATCTAGCGGTCAAGGATGCGAGGCTCTGGAGGTCTAGCCGGAGAGACCTCGTCACGAGAGTTCGAATCTCTCCCGGGCTACCAAAAGAATTTTTATTCTATCATTATTATCCGCTTTTTCCCAGCCATTTTTTACCTACCCCCTCCCCCGAGTATATACTATCTGGTTCCGGGGTCGGGTTCCAGTGGATAGCTCTCAGAGGCTTATGTATTTCCAGGAGCCGTTGACCTACGGAAATGGATAATTGAGATACCAGTGGCCGCTGCCGAGAGGGGCCTAGTTATTGTGATGGCGTTGGGCATCGTCGGCATATCCCTTAGGACGATCCTTGGGAACGAGAGGACTGGGTTAGGTTCTGTGTTGTACGTGAATATGAATAACGAATCAAAATGGAACAAAATTTTAGGCGTCTCCCGGCCGCCAAGAAATCTTTTTTAGGAGGCGCAGTTAAAGCTCATAACGGGACAGCCCGGCTGACGGGCAGCCCGAAGGGTTAGCGGGGTGGGGCAGCCAGGTTTAGCCCGCGGGGCTCATAACCCCGAGGTCGGTAGTTCAAAAGGGGGTTAGGGGTTCTAACCCCCTGAAAGTCTACCCCCCGCTACCAATCTGCGCCTCTGGACCCAAATATCTTAGAGGCATAAATGATATAGTTACCAACATGGAGGATCCCTTCCTTACTGGGAATTGATCACCACACATTTATGAATTTATGATCGTCACCATGTTTCTTACTCCTTTGAGTTATATAATAATTTAATGGTTATGGAGGCTGCATAGAGTTCTTGTGTTAAGTAAAAAACCTTAAATTTTCTCACCGCTTCAAGATTGTGAGCAGATATGAGTGGATTATCCAGGGAGAAGCAGGCTGCATTTGAGTGGATTGATGAGAACGAGAAGAGGATCTCAGACTTCCACCAGCTCATATGGAACTACGCTGAGCCGGCTTGGAGGGAGTACAAATCTGCTGAGGCCTACTGCAAGCTCCTTAGTGATGAGGGGTTCAGGGTGGTTGAGGGTACGGGAGAGATGCCGACCGCCTTTATGGCCACCTACGGCTCCGGCAGGCCTGTGATAGCCGGCTATGCTGAGTACGACGCGGTTCCAGGATTCTCCCAGAAGCCAGCCCCATACAGGGCCCCAAGGGATGGGTTCAACCCCTGGGCGGCCGGCCACACGGATCCCCACTCGGCGCTGGGGGTTGCCTCCCTGGCGGGGGTGCTCGCCGCCAAGCATGTGATGGAGAAGTTCGGGTTGAATGGAACCCTAAAATTCTTCGGGGAGCCTGCGGAGAAGGTCTGCGGCTCGAAGCCCGTCCACGCAGCCAAGGGATATTACGACGATCTAGATGCGGCCATATGCTACCATCCCGGGGGCTACAACACATGTCTATGGGAGACCCAGAGCGGAGCCTACTGGAGCGCCGTCTTCACCTTCGAGTGCCTGGAGCCTGAGAAGTGGTTCAAGCCAGTCGCCCCCATCAGGATGGGGGGGCATGCGGGTGGGAGGTGCCCAGCGGCCTTAGATGCGGTCTGCCTGATGTACACGACGACGAAGTACACTAAGGAGGCGATGCTCCCCCACACCTCCTATTGGACCCTGAACGAGTTCATAATGGTTGGGGGCCAATGCACCTCCGATAACGTTCCACCGAGCATAGGCCAGATCCAGTACGCCTGGAGGGTCCCAACCCTCGAGATGGCCCAGAGGATATACGAGGTGTTGGAGAATAATGCAAAGCATGTGGCGGAGATAACCTTCTGCAAGCTCACGGTCAGGTGGGTGACAAAGACTAGGGTTGCCCTACCGAACAACACGATGGCCGAGATAACCTACAGGAACCTCGAGCTCGTCGGCCCCCCAAGGTATGGGGAAGAGGCCAAGAGGGTTGGTAGGGAGATACAGAGGAACCTAGGCCTTGAGCCTATGGAGGATCCCTTCACCGAGGAGTGCCAGCGGCTCACCCCACCTCAGGAGTATGAGGCGATACAGAGGAGGACCCTCGAACCCTGGCAGCGCCACATGGGGGCGGATGACTATGTAGAGTACACGTGGCACGCCCCATCGGTTAGGCTCTACACCGCGAAGGCCATCCTCAGACCCCCCAGCCCAGGCTACATGTACCCCTCATGGGCAGTAAACGCCCTAGGGGGAATAAGATCCACAATTGACCCCAGCATAATGGTGGCTGGTAAGACCATGGCGGCCACCTACATAGACCTCCTAACCAAGCCGGAGCTCCTAGCAAAAGCCAAGGAAGAGTTCAACGAGAGGACAGGCGGAGGGATCGGAGGAATCAGGTGGGTGGCTCCCCTCCTCCCAAGGGACTTCAAGCCCCCCGTGGACCTGAGATGGCCTGAGTACATAACCACACCCCGCGGAGAAGAGTGGTGGATACCAACCCGATCCTAAAAAGCAGAGAATTTAACTCCACTTTTATTTATATTTAAGTTTATATTATATTTCGTTACATAGTGGTGGCTTAAATATGGATTTAATTCAGTTATTAAATGCTTATCGCATATTTAAATTTTATCTAAATTGGCTTATCACTAAAGAATACTTAATAACCGAATAGCCTGCTAGTAGCTTACAGCTTACTCCTTAAAGCTTTCGCTGTCAGTTATCATTTAACATCGGGGAGAACAAAGCCTTGTAAACCTCAATAAATCAAGGAAAAATGGAGGTCTATAATGGCTTAAATCGTGAGTGTACTGTTTAACCCCTCTGAGTTTGCTACTTCATGTAACTTTTTATCTCCTGTGAAGAATTGAGTTGCGTCTATAGCTTTTGCCGAGGCTATTTGGAGGGAGTCAGCCTGATAAACATGATATTTCTCCAGAAGGCCCCAGCTCTCAATGAGTAGTTTAAGCCTCAGGGGGATGAGCCTTAACACCTCAAGCCGCATAAGCCTCCTGGTTTCTAGTAGGAAGCGTTTTCTAGCTGCTAGGTAATCTTCACTGTTAAGGTTTCCCCTTATAAAGGCCTTGTCAAAGGCTCCAAGAACCTCTCCCATGTTCCAGGAACTGAAGGCAATGGTCAATTCAGCTGAATAGGCTTTTAAGTAAACGTCCCTAACGGTCCTGCTTCCGGGCTCCTCAACATACCTCTTGACTATGCTGCTTGAGTCAAGGTATGCTATTGGCCCTATCATCTCTCATGGCCCTCACATAGGTGCTGACAAGGCCCTCTCTCGGCCTCACTGGTTCGAAATCTATCTCATACTCCCCTCTCTCCCCTAGATTCTTTAAGGCTTCTCCTAAAATGTCTTCAGGAACCTCCTCCTCCATGAGCTCCTCTAGAGACTTACTAATCTCTAACCCCCTCTTCATTACATTAGATTTATACTTTTCCCATACTTCCTTTTCAATATATATGCTTGTCTTAACCTTAACTAACTCCAACACCTCCTATACCGAAATACCTAAATCAATATATAAACGTTATCTGGAGAAGGGGCTACCTTCAAAAGATCAGGAGAGGCCTCGCATTACAACATTTGTAGAATTTATCGGACGCCTCAGCCTCGACAGCGGTAGAGGAGGTGTTGGAGTCAGGTA